>NZ_JASATD010000017.1:0-92687 GCF_038440115.1 Ralstonia sp. OTU4908
TCTCTGAGCTGGGGTGTTTGTTTTTATGCACTGCTGCAACACGCAGCGATCCGCCGGCCAGACCCGGCAACCCCCTCCTCTGCTTCCCCCAATCGATCCCTAAAAAACAAAAAGCCTCCGTTAGGAGGCTTTTACGCATTCGCGAGCGGGCTGACTAGCTACGTGCCAGGAATTTCTCGACGAGGCGAACCCAATATGTCGCGCCCAGCGGCAGCAACTCGTCATTGAAGTCGTAGCTTGGGTTGTGCAGCATGCATGGGCCCAGACCGTGGCCTTGCTCACGATGGTCGCCGTCACCGTTGCCGATGAAGGCGAAGCAGCCTGGCTTCTCGATCAGCATGAACGAGAAATCTTCGGCGCCCATGGTCGGATCGATATTGGCGTCAACGTTATCTGCCCCGACGAGCTCACGCATCACCGCTGCCGCGAACTGCGTTTCAGGTTCCGTGTTCACGGTGGGGGGATAGTTGCGGTGGAAGACGAAGTCGACCGTGCAATCGTATGCGGCGGCGATGCCCTTAGAGACCTCTTCCATGCGGCGCTCGATCAAGTCGAGGACGTCGGTGGAGAAGGTGCGTACCGTGCCCCCGATCCAGGCTTCGTTCGGAATGATGTTGGTCGCATCGCCGGCATGAAACTGTGTGACGGACAGAACCGCGGTGTCGATCGGCCGCTTGTTGCGCGTGATGATGCCTTGCAACGCCGATACCACCTGCGCTCCAACGAATACCGGATCGTTGCCGTTATGCGGCAGCGCGGCGTGTGCGCCCTTTCCTTTGATCGTGATGCGAAACTCGTTGCTCGATGCCATCAACGCGCCTGCGCGCGTACCGAAGGCGCCGACCGGCACCCCCGGCCAGTTGTGCAGCCCAAAGACGGCGTCGCACGGGAATCGATCGAACAGGCCGTCCTTGATCATCTCGCGTGCGCCGCCGCCGCCTTCTTCAGCGGGTTGGAAGATCAGGTTTACCGTGCCGCTGAAATTGCGGTGCTTGGACAGGTAATGTGCGGCGCCGAGCAGCATTGCGGTGTGACCGTCGTGGCCGCACGCGTGCATCTTGCCGTCGTGCTTGGAGCGATGCTCGAATTGGTTAGCCTCCGCAAGCGGCAGAGCATCCATATCGGCGCGTAGGCCGATACTCTTGCCTTCACCGTTGCGGATAACACCGACCAGGCCGGTCTTGCCCAGGCCGCGATGCACTTCGATACCCCACTCGGCGAGCTTGGCGGCGACCAGATCGGAGGTGCGCTGTTCTTCGAAACAGAGTTCGGGATGCGCGTGGATGTCGCGGCGCAGCGCCTGGATCTCGGGCTGCGCGGCTTGGATTTCTGGGATCAGCTTCATGAGGGTGCTCGTGTTCTGGCTGAAAATTCTGAGTCACGTTCGATGATACCCCGAAGGGCGATTTCCGACCCGCCATCAGCCGATTGCTCGTGCTGTCCATGCAGTTTCGTATGGATTCGTCATGCGGTGGCTTGTGCGCTCTCATATACGGGCGAAGCCGAACGGCCGAAACGCCTACACTGGAAGCTTGTCAATTGACCGCGCGCCGCCCCAGTCAGCTGCCTGTCGCGCTCCCGCGAGCGCCACGTGACCGACCCGAGCCCATCATGTCTGCTGAAGCCATCGCTGTTGCATCGCAACCTTCCGACGAAGCTCTGCAATTGATCCGCACGCTGGTGGCATTCGATACCGTTAGCCGCAATTCGAATCTTGGATTGATCGAGTGGGTGCGCGATCGCTTGCGCGGGCAGGGCGCGGACTGTCGTCTGACCTATGACGCGACGGGCGGTAAGGCAAATCTGTTCGCGACGCTATCGCCAGGCCGCAAGCCGGGGCTGGTGTTGTCTGGGCATACCGATGTGGTGCCCGTCGATGGGCAGCCGTGGGATACGAACCCGTTTGATGCGCAGATCCGTGACGGCCGCCTGTACGGGCGCGGCACCGCCGACATGAAGAGCTTCATTGCCGTGGCGCTCGCGAATGTGCCCGCGTTCATGGCGGCGGAGGGCGACGCCAGCTTTCATCTTTCGCTGTCGTATGACGAAGAGATCGGCTGCGTCGGCGTGCGCAGCCTGCTGCGTGATCTCGAGGCGAGCGGCATTCAGCCCGCCGGTTGCATCGTCGGCGAACCCACGTCGATGCGCGCCATCATTGCGCACAAAGGCAAGCGTGAATACCGATGCTGCGTGCGCGGCAGGGAAGCGCACTCCGCGTTGACGCCGCAGGGCGTGAATGCGATCGAGTTTGCGGCGCTGCTGATCGCGCATATCCGCTCGCTGGCTGCGCGTCTGGCGGCGGAAGAGGCGCGCGACACCGCCTTTGTCGTACCGCACACCACGCTGAATACAGGCACGATCAAAGGCGGTATCGCCACCAACGTGGTGCCGCGCGATTGCGAATTCACCTTCGATCTCCGCTATCTGCCGGGCACCGATCCGGATTGGCTTTTCGGCGAGGTGGAGCGCTATGCGCAGCAGACGCTGCTGCCGCAGATGCGTGAAATTTCTGCCGACGCTGACATCAGCTTCGCCATGAAGGCCAACACGCCGGGCCTGTCGATTGCGCCCTCGCACGAGCTGGTGGCGCTGGCGCAAGCGCTGGCCGATAGCCGGAGTGCGGTTGGCAAGGTCGACTACGGGACGGAAGCGGGACTGTTCTCGCGCGCGGGCATTCCGACTGTGGTGTGCGGTCCGGGCAATATCGAGCAGGCGCACAAGCCTAACGAGTACATCGAACTTGCGCAGATCGCGCAGTGCGAAGCGTTCATGCGGGGGCTCGCGCAACGGCAGCCACGGTTGCAGCCGGCTTGAACGCAAAAAAACCGGGCACCTGGCCCGGTTTCTTTTTTTTAGGGATGCGCGTTCAGCGGATCACTTGCCCGTTCGAGTTGATGATCGTCATCTCAACGAACTTGGAGCCGACGTGGTTGGAGGGCGAGAAGTTCACGTTGAAGCCACCCACGTCGTAGTTGCCCATCGTCTCCAGCGCCCCGACGAACTTCTCGCGGGTCAGGTCGCGGCCCGCACGCTTGAGACCTTCAACAAAGACGCGCGCAGCGACGTAGCCCTCGATGCTTCCGTAGTCGAAATCGGTAATGCCATCGGATTTGAGCAGCTTCTGGTAATCGCGCACCACGGGCGACGCGCCGCTATACGGATACGGCATCACCTGAGAGATGATCACGCCGCCGCCGGCCTTCCCGAGTGCGTTGGCTAGCGCCTTGGTGCCGACAAACGACACGTTGTAGAACTGGCCCGCATACCCCTGTTCTTGTGCGCCCTTCACGAGGGCTGCCACGGTCTGGTATGCGCTGATGACGACGACGACATCCGGCTTCTGCTCGAGCACTGTGGTGATCGCGCTCTTCACGTCGGTGGTGTTGCGGACGACGCTGGCCTGCGCGACGAGCGACACCCCCTTGTTTGCCGGCAGCTTGAGCGCGCGCTGCACACCGTCAAGGCCCGCTTTGCCGTAGGCGTCGTCGTTATAAATGACGGCAATGCGCTTGAGGCCCGTGGTGTGGATCTGCTGGACGATGGCGGCGGTTTCATCGTTGTAGCTGGCGCGCACGTGGAACACATTGCGCGCAAAGGGCTCGCGCAGCGCCGAGGCGCCGGAGTACGGCGCAAAGAACGGCACGCCCGCCGGGTTGGCGATCTTCAGCGCCGCCAGGCTGGTCGGCGTACCGACATAGCCAAACAGGGCGAAGACCTTGGTGTCTTCGATGAGCGTCTTGGTGTTGCGGGCAGTCGCATCGGGCTCGTAGAAATCGTCGAGCACCTTCAATTCGATCTTGCGTCCGTTGATGCCACCTGCGGCGTTGACGGCGTTGAAGTACAACTGGGCGCCGCGGTTCATCTGCTGACCAAGCTGTGCGGCCGGGCCGCTCATTGGCGCCGATTGGCCGACGATGATCGCGTCGTTGGTCACGCCCGTCTCGGCATGCGCGCCGCCCGAAGCGATGCCGACGATGCCCGCTGCGAACATGGCCAGCAGCGCGGTGATTCTACGAGATTGCATTGCTCTCCCCCGAGAGTTGATTTGCTCGGCATCATAGCTAAACGGGCAGGGGAGGCAAACAGAATCGGGCCGGTTGCGTCGCTTTTGAGCGTTTTTGAGACAGAGAAGCCGCGCGATGTGCACGGCTTTCCTTCACACGGGGCCGTTTCAGGCGGCTTCCGCCACCCGCCGCTTCATCACTGCCAGCAGCACGGCGGTGACGACGGTGCCGGCAACCAGCGCTGCAACATAGCCGCCCAGGTGCGTTACCGCGTTCGGGATCGGCAGCACGAATGCCCCGCCGTGCGGCACGCGCAGTTCCACCCCGAACAACATTGACAGGGCACCCGCGCACGCGGAACCCGTCACCAGCGCGGGAATCACGCGGAACGGGTCGCGCGCGGCATACGGGATCGCGCCCTCGCTGATGAAGGCGAGGCCGAGCACGGCGGTGGGGCGCGCCGCCTGGCGTTCGTCCCGCGTGAATCGCGACGGGAAGAGCCATGCCGCGAGCGCGATACCCAACGGCGGCGTCATGCCTGCGGCCATCGTGGCCGCCATCGGCGTGTAGACCTGCGCGCCGATCAGCCCGGTGCTGAAGGCATACGCAGCCTTGTTGATGGGGCCGCCCATGTCAAACGCCATCATGCCGCCCAGCAGCGCGCCCAGCGGGACCGCGTTCGCGCCTTGCATGCCGCGCAGCCAGGTCGTCAGGGATGCAAGCAGCGCAGCAACCGGCGCGCCCACCACATACAGCATCACCAAGCCCGTCAAAAGGCACCCGAGCACGGGCAGGATCAGCACCGGTTTCAGCCCTTCCAGGTTGCGCGGCAGCTTCAGCCAGCGGTTGAGCGCCTCGGTGCCATAGCCGGCGACGAAACCGGCCACGATGCCACCAAGAAACCCGGCGCCCAGGCTGGCGGCGAGCATGCCTCCGACCATCCCGGGTGCGATGCCCGGCCGGCTGGCGATCGAATACGCGATGTATCCGGCGAGCACGGGCACCATCAAGGCAAACGCGGACTTGGCACCGATCTGGAACAGCGCGCCGCCAAGCGTATGGCTGGCCGAGGCGTCCGTCACGTAGATGCCGCCGAGGGCGAACGCCAGTGCAATCAGGATGCCCCCCGCCACCACGAAGGGCAGCATGAACGACACACCAGTCATCAGGTGCTTGTACGGGCCGGTGCGCTGCTGTTCAGCCGCGGCGGCCGCGGTGCCCGCCAATTGCGCCGTCCCCGCGCCTTCTAGCGAGGCTTCGTCGAAGGCCCGGCGGATCAATGCCTGCCCATCGTGGATGGCCGCCTTGGTGCCGGCGCGGAAGACGCGCTTGCCGGCAAAGCGTGACAGGTCGACTTGCGTGTCGGCCGCGATCAGCACGAGGTCTGCGGTTGCGATGGCATCGGCCGACAGCGTGTTCTGTGCGCCCACCGAACCCTGCGTTTCCACGTGGATCGTGTGACCGAGCGCGCCGGCGGCCTGCGTGAGCGCCTCGGCAGCCATGAAGGTGTGCGCGATGCCGGTCGGGCACGACGTGATGGCGACAATGCGCCGAGCTTGGGTAGCGGATTCTGGCGCGAGCGAGGCGCTATGCATCACGCGGGCCAGTACGGCGCGGGCGTCGGCGAGCACCTCGTCAAGTGTGACTTCAAGCGTACGCGGATTGGCGTCACGGGCGGCGGCATCTGGCGACAGGCCCGCCCAGACAACGGCTTTGGCGGTGGCCAGGGCCGCCGTGTCGACGACCGAGGCGGTGTCCGGGCCGCGCACGTCGACGTCGAGCTTGTAGCCGGATTCGCGCGCCGCGTGGCGCAGGGCTGCGCCGGCGAGCATCGCGCGGGTGGTGCGGCCGTCTGCACCGAGAATTGCCAGCAGGTTTGCCATGATCGGCTCCTTGAGTGCGTTGAGCGTGTGGCGATGCGATGGTCGGGCGTCAGGCCACGCGCTGCATCTGGACGGCGGCGGCGCGTTCGCGCACCTGCCCCGGGGGCGGGAGGTGCGGGCCCAGGCGCTGGAGCTTGCACGCGGCGAAGGCCACCGATAGACGCACGGTTTCTTCCATGCCCGCTCCGGCATGCCAGCCGGCCAGCACGCCGGCCACCATGGCGTCACCCGCGCCGACGGTGCTGGCGGCGCGCACCGGCGGCAGACTCGCCTGCCAAGTGCCGTCTGCCGTGACGAACAGCGCGCCTTCCTCGCCGAGCGACACGATGACCTGCGCCACGCCCCGCGCGTGGACGGCGCGTGCCACGTCCACCGTTTCAGCCAGCGTCGGCAGCGATGTACCCGCCCACAGTTCCAGTTCGTGCCGATTGGGCTTGATGGCCGTCGGCAGCTCGTCGCGAGGCGCGGCCAGGACCTGTGCGAGCGGGGCGCCGCTCGTGTCGACCAAGGTCGGTACGCCGCGGCGATTCAGCCGCGCCAGCAATCTCACGTAGGTATCCGGCGGCAAACCTCCCGCCAGGCTGCCGCACAGCGCAGCGCCGGCAATGTCGGCGAGCGCGTGAATGCGGTCGCACAGCGCGCCGAAGTCGGCCGGCGTGGCGTCAATGCCAGGCAGGTTGATGTCGGTGGTCTGTCCGTCTGCCTGGTCGCTGATCTTGATGTTGGTGCGATTGGTGCCGGGCACGCGGCAGAAGCTGTCGACCACGCCCTTGCGCGCAAACAGCGCCTCGAACAGTTCAGCATTGGCGTCGCCGAGGAGCCCCGTGGCAATCACCGGCACCTGCCAGTCGGCGAGGCAGGCAGCGACGTTGACGCCCTTGCCGCCGGCCTGTTGGGCGACGCTGCTGCCGATGTTGACGCGGCCGCGTTCGAGGCGCTCCAGCCCGACGGTCATGTCGATGGCCGGGTTGAGCGTGACGGTGACGATGCGCGACGGGCGGCTCATGCGGCCTTCTCCTCGCCACCGCCTTGCATCGGGAAGGCGGTTTCCAGGGCGCGCACTTCCTGGGCGGAAGCGCAGGCCAGCGCGCGTTCTGCGAGCTGCGACAGCGCGCGGAGGTGCGCCTCGCGCAGCCGCGCCTTGACCGGCGCAATATCGCGGGGGCTCATCGACAACTCGTGCACGCCAAGTCCCGTCAGCAGCAATGCTCCGAACGGGTCTCCGGCGAGCCCGCCGCATACGCCGACCCAGCGCCCGTGGCGCGCGGCGCCTTGCACCGTCTGCTGGATCAGACGCAGCACGCTCGGGTGCAGGCTGTCGGCCTCAGCGGCGAAGTCGGGATGCTGGCGATCGATCGCGAGTGTGTATTGCGTGAGGTCGTTCGTCCCGATGGAGAAGAAGTCAACGTGCTCGGCCAGCCGATCGGCCAGCAGCGCGGCAGCCGGCACCTCCACCATGATGCCCAGCGGCACCGTCGGCGCGTCGAGTTCAGTGCGGATGCGTTCGCAGGCGGCGCGAAGGGCGGTCACCTCCTCCAGCGAGGTGATCATCGGAAACATGATCGACAGGGCGGCCGGCTCGCCGACATCGCGGGCGGCTCGATAAAGCGCGCGCAATTGCGGCTCCATGAGGTCGGGCCGGCGCAGCAGCAGCCGCGCACCGCGCACGCCGAGGAACGGGTTCTCTTCCGTCGGCAGGTTCAGATGCGGAACCTGCTTGTCGCCGCCGATGTCCAGCGTGCGCACGATCAGCGGACGGCCGCCAAGGGCCTTGAGCATGGCGGCGTAGACCGCGTATTGCGTGTCTTCGTCGGGCGCATGGTCGCGTTCGAGGAACAGGAATTCGGTGCGCATCAGGCCCACGCCTTCCGCGCCGAGCGCGAGCGCTCCGACCGCCTGTGCGGGCAGGTTGACGTTGGCGGCGATCTCCACCGTGTGGCCGTCGCACGTGCGCGCGGGCAGGCCTCGCTCCGCCTCCTCGCGCTGCGTGCGTGCGGCGTCTTCCTGCAGCCAGGCGCGGGCGCTCGCGATGCTGGCGTCGTCGGGATCGAGCACCAGACGGCCGCCCGTCCCGTCGATGATGGCTTGCGTGCCCGTCGCCACATCAAGCACGGCAGGGCCGGCGGCCACGACGGCCGGGATGCCGAGCGTGCGCGTCAGGATGGCCGTGTGCGAGGTCGGACCGCCTTGCGCCGTGACGATGCCGATGATGCGTCGCGTATCGAGCGCCGCCGTATCCGAAGGCGACAGATCCGCCGCCACCAGGATGCAGGGCGTGTCGGGCAGCGTTTGCGCTGCACTGCGCAGCGACGGATCGATATGGCCGAGCACGCGGCGCCCCACGTCGCGCAGATCTGCCGCGCGCGCTGCGAGCAGCGGGTTGCCAAGCGCGCCCAGTCGTTCGGCCAGACGCTCGACGGCCTGATGCCAGGACCACGCCACGCCGTGGCCTTCGACCATGGCCTGGCACGTCAGCGTCATGAGGTCGCTGTCGCCCAGCAGTTCGGCCTGGGCCTTGAAGATGCCCGATTCGGCTTCGCCCAGGCGAGCGGCGGTGTCGCGTGCCAGGGCTTCCAGCTCGGCGCGCGTGCGGGCCAGCGCCGCGTCCAGCAGATCGCCACCGGTGGTCAGTGCGACGGGATGGTCGGGCACGGTCGACGCGCCGTGCTGCAGCATGTGGATGGGGCCGATCGCCAAGCCAGGGCTCGCCGCAATGCCGCCGATGGCGGGCAACGCCGCGTCGGCTTGCCAGCCGTGCGCGGTCTGTCGGGTGCGGGCCGCCTGCGTGCCGCGCGCCGCCTGGACACGTTCCTGCGCCGTCAGACCTCGGATGGTCAGCAGCAGCGCGTCGAGCGCGGCCCCGGCGTCGGGGCCTTCCGCAGAGAGGCTGAGCTTGGCGCCGGCCGCCAGCCCCAATTGCAGCAACGCCACGAGATTCTTGGCATCGGCGGTTTCGTCGCCATGGCGGACTTGCACCCGCGCGGCAAAGCGACGCGCGGTTTCGACCCACTGCGCGGCCGGGCGGGCGTGCAGGCCACTCGGGTATTCCAGCGTCAAGGTGCGCTGCTCGGCGAGGTCGGTGCCAGGAGTGTCGGCGGCGGGCGCGGGTGCGTCGCTGGAGAGTGCGGCGACAAGTTCTTCAGCATTCTGCGTGGTGAAGAGATGCCGCAGGCGCGCGTCGTCATTCAGCAGCCGCGTCAGTCGGCGCAGCAGCGTGATGTGTTCGTCCGACTGCGCGGCAATGGCAAACACCAGGTGCGTCGTTTGGCCCGGGTGCCACTCCAGCCCGTCAGGAAACTGCAGCACCGCAATGCCCGTCTGGCGGATCAGGTGGCGGTCCTCGCCCATGCCGTGCGGAATGGCGACGCCGTGGCCGAGAAACGTGTTGGCCACGGTTTCGCGGCGCAGGAGGCTGTCGATATAGGCGGGATCGATGCAGCCGGCGTCGGCCAGCAACTGGCCGGCAGCGCGGATGGCGCTTTCCTTGTCGGTGGCGCGTTGCTGCAGACGGATGCGTTCGGCGCAGATCAGGGCGGAAGCCATGCGGCGGGGGTCTCCTGCGGCTGCCGTGCTCGAAGGCCCGGCATGCGTGTCGTCAATGATCGCGAATTGAAATCGATTACAGTGCGGGTGTCAATGTGCGGCGCGATACAAAGTGACGTCTGCCCCAGTATCTAAGGGGTTTTCCCTAGGTGGGCAAGACGTTGGTGACGATGCGGTCATTAGATATGATGGCAACTTTCATGGAAACGATTTCAGCATGACGGTTCGAATCAAGGACGTGGCGGCGGCAGCGGGGGTGTCGGTGGCAACCGTGTCGCGCGCGCTCGCGGGCGGCCCCGTCAGCGCGGAACTGCGCCGACGCGTCGATGCGGCGGTGGCGGCGTCCGGGTATCGGCCGAACCTGTCAGCGCGGCGGCTGCGCTCGCAGCAGGCGCAGACCGTCGGGCTGATCGTCTCCGACATCCGCAATCCGTTTTTCACCAGCGTCAGCCGGGCGGTGGAAGACGCGGCCTATGCCGCCGGCCTGCGCGTCATCCTGTGCAATTCCGATGAAGACCCGGAGAAGGAAGCGATGTACCTGCGCCTGATGGAAGAGGAGCGCGTGACCGGCGTGATCCTCTCGCCGACGCGCGGCATTGCCGAAGCGCAGCAACCCGTGGATCTCGGCTACCCGGTCGTGCTGATCGACCGCGCCGGACCCACATGCGGTACCGATGCCGTCGTGCTCGACAACCAGCAGGCCGCGCAAGCGCTGGCCGAGCACCTTGCCGCGCAGGGTTACCGGCGTATCGGCGGCCTGTTCGGGCGCACGAGCAGCACAGGCGCCGAGCGGCAGGCCGGATTCGCGACGGCGCTGGCACGCCACGGCATCACCGCCGAGGCACGCTTCATCCTGCCGACGGCCGAGGCTGCGGAGGCCGAGACGCTGGCGTGGCTGTCCGGCGTGGAACGTGATCGCCCCGACGCGCTGGTCGCGAGTAACGCGCAATCGCTGCTCGGCGTGCTGCGTGCGTTGCGGCGGCTGTCGCTCGACGTGCCGCGTGACATCGCCGTGGCGGGCTTCGACAACGAGCCCTGGACCGAACTCGCCGGCCCGGGCATCACCGTGATCGAGCAGCCGGTCTACGACATCGGTCGCATGGCAATGGCCATGCTGCAGGAGCGCCTCGGGCAGCCCACCTTGCCGACGCGCCGTGTGCTGCTCACGGGTCGGCTCGTCCCGCGCGGCTCTACGCCGCTGCGAAGCCCCTAGCGGGCGATTACAATTTCCGGATACCCGCGGCGGTGCGTCGACGCCGAATGCACCCGCCGCCCCCCACTCCGGAGCCTCCCTGATGTCCACCCAAGTCATCCGTGCCGCCTGCCCGCACGACTGCCCCGACACCTGCGCCTTGCTTGTCACCGTCGAAGATGGCCGCGCCACCCGCGTGCAGGGCGATCCGGACCACCCGACGACGGCCGGCGTGCTCTGCACCAAGGTCAATCGGTATGCAGAACGCACGTACCACCCCAACCGCCTGTTGACGCCGATGAAGCGCGTAGGCGCCAAAGGCGAGGGCAAGTTCGAACCGATTTCCTGGGACGAGGCCATCGACACCATCGCCACGCGCCTGGGCGAGATTGCGGCACGCAACCCGGAGGCCATCCTCCCGTACAGCTACGCCGGCACGATGGGCCTGGTGCAGGGGGAAAGCATGGCCGCGCGCTTCTTCCACAAGCTCGGAGCGTCGCTGCTGGATCGCACGATCTGCGCGTCGGCCGGGGCGACGGCGCTGCGCTACACGTACGGTGCGAGCCTCGGCATGGACATCGAGCACGTGCAGGACGCCAAGCTGATCCTGATCTGGGGCGCCAATCCGATCGCGTCGAACCTGCATTTCTGGACGCGCGCGCAGGAAGCCAAACGGCGCGGCGCCACGCTCGTCGCCATTGATCCGTATCGCTCGCTGACGGCCGAGAAGTGCCATCGCCATCTGGCGGTGCGCCCCGGTACCGATGCGGCGCTGGCGTTGGCGATGATCCACGTGTTGATTCGCGACGATTTGCTCGACCACGATTACATCGCCAATCACACGCTCGGTTTCGAGGCGCTGCGTGAGCGCGCGCAGCAATACACGCCGGAATACGCAGCGACGCTGTGTGGGGTGGACGCGGCGGATATCGAGTGGCTCGCCAAGCTGTACGGCACGACCGTCGTGCGCGACAAGCAGCCTGCGGCCATTCGCCTGAACTACGGCATGCAGCGCGCGCATGGCGGCGGGCAGGGGGTGCGCGCGGTCGCGTGCCTGCCGTCGCTGGTGGGCGCGTGGCGGGATGCAGCGGGCGGCCTGCAACTATCGACGTCCGGTTTCTTCCCCATCGACAATGCGAAGCTGCAGCGTCCTGACCTGCTGCCGAGCTGGCCGGCGCTGCCCCGCACGATCAACATGAGCACCATCGGCGATGCGCTGCTGCATGCGGGCGATGCGTCGTTTGGCCCAAAGGTCGAGGCGGTGGTTGTCTACAACAGCAACCCCGTGGCGGTGGCGCCGGACTCGCGCAAGGTCGCCGCCGGCTTTGCGCGCGAAGACCTCTTCACGGTGGTGCTGGAGCACTTCCAGACCGACACGGCCGACTACGCCGACATCCTGCTGCCGGCCACCACGCAGCTCGAACATGTCGATGTGCACAAGGCTTACGGTCACACCTACGTGCTGGCCAACAACGCTGCCATCGCGCCGATGGGGCAGTCGTTGCCGAACACGGAGATCTTCCGTCGCATTGCCCGGCGCATGGGTTTTGACGACGCCTGCTTTGCCGACTCGGACGACGATATCGCCAGCCAGGCCGTGCGCCGTGATGATGCGGCCGCCGCACACATCGATTGGGCCACGCTCAAGCGCGACGGCTGGCAGAAGCTGGCGCACCCGGCCGCGCCGCTGGCACGTGGCGGCTATCGCACGCCGTCAGGCCGCTGCGAGTTCTATTCCGAGCAGATGGCCAACGACGGACTCGACCCGCTGCCCGGCTATGTGCCGCCGTACGAATCGGCAATCAGCACGCCCGAGTTGGCCAAGCGTTATCCGCTGTCGATGATTTCGCCGCCGGCGCGCAACTTCCTCAACTCCACCTTCGTCAACGTCGACAGCCTGCGCAGCACCGAAGGCGAGCCGCATCTCGATATCCATCCCGACGACGCGAATGCACGCGGCGTCGTCGATGGCGAGCTTGTCCGCATCTTCAACGATCGCGGCACCATGCAGGCGCGCGCCCGCGTGACCGACCGTGCGCGGCGTGGCGTGGTCGTCGGCCTGTCGATCTGGTGGAAGAAGCTCGCGCCCGACGGCACCAACGCCAACGAGCTGACCAGCCAGCGCCTGACCGACATGGGCCGTGCGCCCACCTTCTACGATTGCCTGGTCGAGGTCGCGCCGTTGGCTCCGGCCGCCTGACGGAGCCATCATGCGTGCCGCACGCGCGCTGTGCCTTGCGCTGTCGCTTGCCGGTTCGGCGTTACTGGCCGGCTGCGACACCGTCGGTTATTACTTCCAGTCGGTCAGCGGACATCTCTCGCTGATGGCGCAGCGTGAGTCGATCGACCAGGCCATCGACAATGCTCGGCAAGCCCACAACGACAAGCTCGCCAAGCGGTTGGAAGATGCGCGCAGCATCCGCATCTATGCCTCGCGCGAGCTGGGCCTGCCAGACAACGGCAGCTATCGCGTCTATGCCAATCTCAAGCGTCCCTTTGCGGTGTGGAATGTATTTGCCGCGCCTGAGTTATCGGTCAAGCTCAAGGAATGGTGTTTCCTCGTCGTCGGCTGCGTGACGTATCGCGGGTACTACGACCGCAACGCCGCCATGGCCTATGCCGACACGCTGCGTGCCCAAGGCCTGGACGTGGATGTGGCCGGCATTCCTGCGTATTCCACACTGGGCTATTTCGACGACCCGCTGCTCAACACCTTCGTCGGCCTGCCGGAAGGCGAGTTGGCGCGGCTGATTTTTCATGAGCTGGCGCATCAGGTTGTCTACGCCAAGGGCGATACCGCGTTCAACGAATCGTTTGCCACCGCCGTCGAAACCATTGGCGTCGAACGCTGGCTGGCGGATGCCGCCACGCCCGAAATTCGCGCGGAATACGCTACGTACGACGCCCGCCGCGTACAATTCCGCGCCCTGCTGCTGGAGTACCGCAACCGGCTCGAGGCGCTGTATGCCAGCCCTGTGTCGGACGACGAGAAGCGCGCCGGAAAACGCGCCATCTTCGCGAGCCTGCAGGCCGATTACGCCAAGCTGAAAGCAAGTTGGGGCGGTTATACCGGTTACGACCGCTGGTTTGCGCAGCCGCTGTCCAACGCGCATCTGGGCGCAGTCGCGAGCTACCTGGAATGGGTGCCGGCGTTCACGGCGCTGTATCACCGTGATGGCGGCGACTGGGCGCGCTTCTATGCCGATGTCAAAGCCATGGCACGCGAATCCAAACCACAGCGCGAGGCCGCTCTGCGATTACTGGCGCTTCCCGCGATGGCGACGTCGGCAAGCGTCATCCAAAAGTGATGCCAACAGCGGTTTAGGCGTCCGTTTCAAGCAGGCCCGGCAGGCTGAGGGAACTGTCTAAGTTATTGTTTTGACACGCACATCCGCGTAGGATGCCGAAAAAAACGAACGACCATTCGAAAAATCGACAATCGCCAGGAGACACACCCATGGATAAGCCGTGGCTGAAGCAATATCCCGCCGGGGTGCCGGCCGAGATCGATGCATCGCAGTATCGATCGCTGGCCCATCTGCTTGAGGATTCCTTCCAGAAGAACCGTAACCGCCGTGCATTTGAATGCATGGGAAAGGTGCTGACCTACGGCGAGCTGGATACGCTTTCGCGCCAACTGGCGGCGTGGCTGCAATCGCGCGGTCTGGCGCTTGGCGCGCGCGTCGCGTTGATGATGCCGAACGTGTTGCAGTACCCCGTGGCGCTGGCCGCCGTGCTGCGTGCCGGCTATGTGGTCGTCAACGTCAATCCGCTTTACACCCCGCGCGAACTGGAACACCAGCTCAAGGACAGCGGCGCCGAAGCCATCATCATCCTTGAGAATTTCGCGACGACGCTGCAGCAGGTGCTGCCCAATACGCCGGTCAAACACATCGTGGTGGCCAGCATGGGCGACTTGCTGGGCGGGCTGAAGGGCATGCTGGTCAATTTCGTCGTGCGCAGCGTCAAGAAGATGGTGCCGGCGTGGGAACTGCCCAACTGCATCCGCTTCAACACCGCGCTGGAAGAAGGCGCCAAGCAGACGCTCAAGCCGACTTCCGTCGGCCCCGACGACGTGGCCTTCCTGCAATACACGGGCGGCACGACCGGCGTGTCGAAGGGTGCGACGCTGCTGCATCGGAACATCGTCGCGAACGTGTTGCAATCGGAAGCCTGGATGAACCCGGCGCTCACCAAGCCTGGTCGCGATGGCCGCATGCTGGCCGCCGACGAAGAGATCGTCACGATCACCGCGCTGCCGCTGTATCACATCTTCGCGCTGACGGTGTGCTGCCTGCTGTCGATGCGCAAGGGCGGGCTGGCCGTGCTGATCCCGAATCCGCGGGACATCCCGGGCTTCATCAAGGTGCTCAAGCAGTACCGCTTCCACATGTTCCCGGCCGTGAACACGCTGTACAACGCGCTGCTGAACAACCCCGAATTCAAGGATGTGGACTGCTCGAACCTGCGTGTGGCCAACGGTGGCGGCATGGCGGTGCAGGAGGCCGTGGCCAAGAAGTGGCTCGAGGTGACGGGGTGCCCGATCATCGAAGGCTATGGTCTGTCGGAAACCTCGCCGTCGGCCATCTGCAACCCCACGGATACCGATAAGTTCTCGGGTACCGTCGGCCTGCCGATTCCTGGCACGGAAATCGCCATTCGCGACGACGAAGGCCGCGACTTGCCGATCGGCCAGCCGGGCGAAATCTGCATCCGCGGCCCGCAAGTCATGGCTGGTTACTGGAAGCGCCCGGACGAGACCGCCAAGGTCATGTACGCCGACGGCTTCTTCAAGACCGGCGACGTCGGCGTGATGGACGAGCGCGGTTACACCAAGATCGTCGATCGCAAGAAGGACATGATTCTGGTGTCGGGCTTCAACGTGTACCCGAACGAGATCGAAGGCGTGGTGGCGATGTGCCCGGGCGTGCTGGAAGTGGCCGCCGTGGGCGTGCCCGACGTCCACTCGGGCGAGGTGGTGAAGCTGTTCGTGGTGCGCCGCGACCCGACGCTCACAGAACAGAAGCTGCAGGAGTTCTGCAAGGACCAGCTCACCGGTTACAAGCGCCCCAAGTTCATCGAGTTCCGCAACGAGCTGCCGAAGACCAACGTCGGCAAGATCCTGCGCCGTGAACTGCGCGACGAGGCGATGAAGAAGCGTGCCTGAGTCTGCGTCGCTGCAAAGAAAAGGCCGCGATTCGTCGCGGCTTTTTTTTGGCGCACCACAGGAACGTATGGCCGGGGTCAACCCACGTACAGGAGGATGCTGACGAACTGGCACGCACTGCCGGCCAATACGAACAGGTGCCAGATGCCGTGGAAGTGCCTCACCTTCTCGTCAAAGAGAAAGAAGGCGATACCGGCCGTATACAGCGCGCCACCGGCTACCACCCACCACAGGCCCGGTGCGGGCAGCGCTGCCGCCAGCGGCTCCATGGCAATCAGCACCAGCCAGCCCATCACCACGTAGATCAGCAGGGAAAACAGGCGCGTGCGGCGGCCGATCCAGAGTTCCTGCGCAATCCCGATGGCCGCCAGTGCCCAGTTGATGCCGAACAGCGCCCAACCCCAGGGGCCGCGCAGCGTGACCAGCGCAAACGGCGTGTAGCTCCCGGCGATCAGCAAATAGATGGCGCAATAGTCGAGGCGCTGGAACAGGCTCTTGGCCGGCCCGCGCAGGCTGTGATACAGCGTGGAGATCGTGTAGAGCAGGACGAGCGTCGTGCCGTAGACCACGGAACTGACGACCTTCCACGCGTCGTGGTGCAGGGCGGACGACGTTACCAGAACGGCCATGCCAGCGGCGGCAAGGATGGCCCCGGCCAGGTGGCTGAAGCCGTTGAAACGTTCTCCGCGATACATACGCTGATCTCCAGGAAAAGCCGGTTCTCCCTACAATGCTCCAATGCCCGGCACCGATCTCAAAATCACCCCCCAATTGTCTATTCCGGAGTCCGAGCTGGTCGAGCGCTTTGTGCGCGCAAGCGGAGCGGGTGGCCAGAACATCAACAAGGTATCGACGGCGGTGGAGTTGCGCTTTGACATCGCCCAATCGCCGTCGTTGCCGGAGGCATTGCGGGCTCGCTTGTTGGGAAAGCGCGACCGCCGCTTGACCGACGAGGGCGTGATTGTGATTGATGCTCAACGGTTTCGCACGCAAGACCGCAACCGCCAGGATGCCCGCGAACGTCTGGCGGCGTTCATCGCGACGGGGCTTTCGGTGCCGAAGTCGCGGATCGCCACCAAGCCTACGCGCGCTTCCAAGACGCGCCGTCTGGAAGGCAAGCGCGCGCGGCGACGTCAAGCGTGGTCGCTCCGGCCGCCACTCGTGGGATTGAGAGCGTCGCTATGCGCGGTCCTTACATCAGCCGGGTATCCCGCGTTTCACGCATGCAAAGCACGCCGATCAGGCTGACCACCGCGGCCGCCGACACATACATGCCCACCCAGCTCAGGCCGCCTTGCTGAGCCAGCTTCTGCGCGATGTAGGGCGCAATCGACGCCCCTAGAATGCCGCCCAGGTTGTACGACACGCCGGCCCCGGTGTAGCGCACGTTGGTCGGGAACAGCTCCGGCAGCAGCGCGCCCATCGGAGCGAAGGTCACGCCCATCAGGAACAGTTCGATGATGAGGAACAGGGCCACCAGCGGTGTCTGCCCACTCCCCAGCAGCGGCGCCATCGTGAAGCCCGACAAAATGGCGGCGATGATGCCGACGATCAGCACCGGCTTGCGCCCAAAGCGGTCGGACGCCCATGCCGACAGCGGCGTCGCCAGCCCCATGAACACCACGGCCAGGCACAGCAGACCCAGAAAGCTCGGGCGCGAGAAATGCAACGTGCCCACGCCGTACGACAGCGAAAATACCGTCGAGATATAAAACAGCGTGTAGCAGACGACCATGGCCAGTGCGCCCAGCAGCGTCGGCCACCAGTGGTGCGCCAGCAGCGTGGCGACCGGCACCTTCACGCGCTCCTGCCGGTCGATGGCTGCCTGGAAGGCGGGGGTCTCAGCGATCTTCAATCGCACATACAAGCCCAGTGCCACCAGCACTGCGCTGACCAGGAACGGCACGCGCCAGCCCCAGCTGCGGAACTGCTCATCGGACAGTGCGATCGCCAGCCCGAAGAAGAGACCGTTCGAAGCCAGGAAACCGACCGACGGGCCGAGCTGCGGAAACATGCCGAACCAGGCGCGTTTGCCGGCTGGTGCGTTCTCGGTGGCCAGCAGCGCCGCGCCGCCCCATTCACCACCCAGCCCGATGCCCTGGCCGAAGCGCAGGATGCACAGCAGGATCGGTGCGAGCGTGCCGATGCTGTCGTACCCCGGCACGAGTCCGATCAGCGTGGTCGAAATGCCCATCACCAGCAGAGACGCCACCAGCGTCGACTTGCGCCCGATGCGATCACCAAAGTGGCCGAACAGAAACGAGCCGATCGGCCGCGCGATGAACGCGATACCAAACGTGACGAACGCCGACAGCGCTTGTGCCGTGGCGGACCCATGCGGAAAGAACACGGGGCCGATGACCAGCGCCGCGGCTGTCGCATAGACATAGAAATCGTAAAACTCGATGGCCGTGCCGATGAAGCTGGCGAAGACGACGCGCGAGCGGCTGGTGTCGGTGGCCGCCCCGGGGGCGGAGGGCGCCATGGTTGAAGAGGTCGAAGAGGACATGCGGGTCTCCGGTAAGGTTCGCGTTGTTGTCGTTCTGATGCGCCGCGCGTTGCTTTACTGTCGGCTTGCCATCCAGCGGCGGGCTCGATCGCAGGAGCGTAGCGCGCGGCCATGCAAAAAGGCACCCGAAGGTGCCTTCCTGCGCCCGCCAAGGAGAGGGGCGGCGGGCAACAACAAACTGCGTGTCAGAACTTGTGACGCAGGCCGATCGCCACGCCGACCTGGTTATCCGAGTTTGGCGTGATGAAGTACGTCTGCGATGCCGCCGGCAGATAGCCCACCGACGTTTGCGCGCCCGTTGCCGGGTTCGTTACATAGCCGATCGAATCCCAGTTCAGCGACGCATTGCGTGCATACGCGGCGCTCAGATACACGTCGGTGCGCTTGGAGAAGTTGTAGTCGGCGATGAACTGCCACTGCTGCGGATTACGCGGGTTGACCGTTGCCCCGCCGATGGTCGCTTCCTTGATCTTGTCGTAGTAGTACGCCAGCGTCAGGCCCAGCGCAGGCGTCACCTGGTAGTTCACGCCAGCCCAGTAGTAGTCGTCGCGGTGCGGCAGCAGAGCCAGCGTGGCACCAGATGAGGCCGTGTCGGTCTTGCCGTAGCGATAGCCACCCATGAGTTTGACCGGGCCCATCGTGTAGCTGGCGGCAATGGCGGCGCGCTTGTCCTTGGCGTACTCGTTGCCGGGGCCGCCCAGAGCTTCGGCTGCCGTCAGCACCTTCACTTCGTCATAGGCGATACCCAGGCCGAACGGGCCGCCAAAGTAGTTTGCGCCCACGCCGTACGCCGAGTTGGCGGTCTGGCTGCCTGCGCGTTCGCCGAACGCCCAGTGGCCTTCCACCGTCACCGGGCCGAATGCGCCGGTGTACTTGATCATGTTGTCTTCGCGGAAGTTCGGACCGAGCTGGCCGACCACCGGCTCATACTGCGTGGCGTAACCGGTCGGCGAGAAGTTCGCCATCATGTCGAAGATCGTGGTGTATTGCCGACCCAGCGTGATCTTGCCCCAGTTGCCCTGCAAACCGACAAACGCCTGCCGGCCGAACAGGCGTCCGCCCTGCTGCAGCGTGCCGGTGTCCATGGCGAAGCCCGATTCCAGCACGAACAGGCTCTTGAGACCGCCACCGATGTCTTCGACGCCGCGCAAGCCCCAGCGGTTGGAAGACAGGCCGCCGGCCTGCATCGCCAGGCGCGAGCCGCTGCTGCCCGGTATGACCACCCCCGCAGCCGTTACGGCTTGCGCGTGGTTGACGTACTCAATGTTGGCGTCGACCACGCCATACAGCGTCACACTCGACTGAGCCTGCGCAACACCCGCAAACGTGCCCAGTACTGCCAATGCCAGCAGCGATTTCTTCATCGGTCGGTCTCCAGATCTTTATTTATTGCGTTCAGTGGCAGGCAGACCCTCCGTTCTTGTCTTCCCGCCCCATGACTTTCAAACGAAGTCGCCGACTAATGTAGCAACGTGGTACTGGGCTCGGTCGAAATTTGCGAACGAATGTTCGTAAACGAGCGTTTGCTGTCTGATCCCGGCAACAGGCTGTTTCCGAATTTGAAATAGATCGGCGATGTGTACGGTCGATTCCTTGCGGTTTTGGATGCGATCCGCGTGCCAACAGGGTTATCCCGTACTGTTGTGTTTGGGCGGCCGGGTTCTGATCGGACGCAAGATCCCGCCCGGTGTCGGCCTTACAATGGCGATTGCGCCGCACGCCATTGCCGGCGGTGCCCGTACTCATGCTCGACCGCTTCATCCCCGAATTCGACCGTGCCCTGCGCGCTGTGGCAGGCTTCACCCGCGCCAGCCGACCGAACCCCGCAGATGCCGTAATCGCGTCCGCCGCCTCCGCAAATACGGCCGACAACGCGACCAAGCTTTCCGAGGCCGACCGCCGCCATGCCGCCGGCCTGATGCGCGTGAACCATGTCGGCGAGGTTTGCGCCCAAGCCTTGTACCAGGGGCAAGCGCTGTTTGCCCGGGATCCGGCAATCCGGGCCCAGCTCGACGAAGCCGCGCGCGAAGAAGAGGACCACCTCGCCTGGTGCGCCCAGCGCCTGCAGGAATTGAACGATCGCCCGAGCCTACTGAACCCGCTGTGGTATGCCGGCGCTTTCGCGATCGGCGCGCTTGCCGGACGCCTCGGCGATAAGATCAGTCTCGGCTTCGTCGCAGAGACCGAGCGCCAGGTCGAGCATCACCTCGATGGCCATCTCGATAAATTGCCCGAGCAGGACACCCGCTCGCGCGCCATCGTCGCCCAGATGCGCGACGATGAAATCCGCCACGGCGATAACGCGCGCCAAGCCGGTGGCATCGATCTGCCTGCGCCCATCCGCCAGGCTATGCGCGCCGCATCGCGCGTCATGACCGCCACCGCTTACCGCATTTGACACACCTGTCGCGCCTGGCGGCCCGACGACAAACCGCACGCTCCTCCATTCGCCGGAGCGTGACCACCCGCGCTCTGCCCCTTTCCGCCGGGGCGCTGTCGCTTGCCGTTCTCTCACGTGGTTTCTACATAAACCGCGCTATCTCCTTCATTTGATTGGGAAAAGTCGCGCACCGTTCTTGGGCGGGTGCGCTAAGTCATTGTTCTGATTGCAAATTTTCCGCCTCACAGGGCTGTGCAAGCCTTGACCGCCTAAAGTCGTTCCTCTAAAGTGGGAAACAGTGTCAGAAAGTGTAGTTTTGTGGTTTGAAAGGGCCGTTTGCAGGCCAGTTGACGACAAGGTGAGTGGCGAACAAGTCGCTGCGCGGAGAGAGAAACCAACGTGTTCCAGGGTGCGTCGGCGCTGACGCTGGATGCCAAAGGGCGGATGTCCATTCCGTCGCGGCACCGCGAAGCGCTTCAGCTGCAGGCCGAGGGCCGGGTGACTGTGACCAAGCACCCGGACGGTTGCCTCATGCTGTTTCCGCGCCCGGAGTGGGAGCGTTTTCGCGAGCGCATCGCTGCACTCCCGATGGAGGCCCACTGGTGGAAACGGATCTTCCTGGGTAGCGCCGCCGACGTCGAACTCGATACCGCCGGCCGCGTCCTCATCACCCCCGAACTGCGCGCGGCCGCCTCCCTTGAACGTGACGTGATGCTGCTCGGCATGGGCAGCCACTTTGAAGTCTGGGACGCCGCCACGTACACCGCGAAGGAGCAAGCCGCCATGGCGCAAGGCATGCCCGACGCCCTCAAGAATTTCTCCTTTTGATGACGCGCGATGACAACCCAAACCAGTACGGGACTGCGCCATCAAACGGTGCTCTTAGACGAAGCGGTCGATGCGCTCATCTGGCGCGACGACGGTATCTATATCGATGGAACCTTCGGGAGAGGCGGGCACAGCCGGCGCATCCTGGAACGGCTGGGGCCCGGCGGCAGACTTGTCGCCTTCGACAAGGACCCGGCAGCAATCACCGAAGCGGGCACCGTAGAGGATGCCCGCTTCGCTATTGAGCATGACAGCTTCGCGCAGATGGCCCAGTGCCTGGATGCGCGCGGCATTGAACGGGTGGCCGGCGTGCTGCTCGATCTCGGCATCAGTTCGCCGCAGATTGACGAAGGCGAACGTGGCTTCTCGTTCCGGATGGATGGCCCGCTCGACATGCGGATGGACACCACGCGCGGCATTACCGCAGCCCAATGGCTGGCCGAGGCTGATGAGCGCGACATTGCGAGGGTGATACGGGACTATGGGGAAGAACGGTTTGCTGTACAGATTGCAAAGGCGATTGTTGCTCGCCGGGGCCAATCCGGGGATCGAGGTCCTCTCGATCGCACATCCGAGCTTGCCGCGCTCGTGGCGCAAGCCGTCAAAACACGCGAGAAGGGCCAAGACCCTGCGACCCGCACCTTTCAAGCTTTACGGATTCACGTCAATCAAGAGCTTGCGGACCTCGAAACCGGTCTGAAGGCCGCCTTTGACCGTCTGGAACAGGGGGGACGTCTCGTCGTGATCAGCTTCCATTCGCTGGAAGACCGCATCGTCAAGCGCTTCATGCAGGCGCTGGCGCGCCCGGAGCAATCCGCCGCGCCGGAACTGCGTCGGGCGCCGCTGCGTGCGCATGAGCTGCCGGCGCCGCAGTTGCGCCTGCTCGGCCGCGTGAAGCCGTCGGAGGCGGAAGTGTCGGCCAATCCGCGTGCGCGCTCGGCCATCATGCGCGTGGCCGAGCGTTGCTGACGGCTGCCGACTCGCGGAGACCCACGCCATGAACCGCCTGAACATGTTCCTGCTGATTGCGCTGGTGCTGTGCGCGCTGTCACTGGTCAACGCACAGCATCAGGCGCGGCAACTGTTTGTCGCGCTGGATCGCGCGCAGGCGGAAGAAAAACAACTCAACACCGATTGGTCGCGCTTGCAATATGAACAGAGCGCGCTGGGCAAAAGTGCTCGCATTGCCGACATCGCGAGCAGGCAATTGAAGATGTCGCCCGCGCAGGCGGGTCGCACGCAGTATCTGCAGGGGTTTGCCGACTTGCCGGCGGGTGGAACGTCCTCCATGGCGTCTTCGGCCGCGGCCAGCGCGCCCACGGCTTCCGGAGTCCAGCCATGAGCGGCGCACGCAAATCCAACGGCACCACGGCGCGCGCGCGCCTGGGTCAGTTTTCCGCCAGCCCGGTGCTGGGCCTGCGCCTGCCCATGTGGCGCTCGAAGCTGGTCGTGTTCTTGATGTTCGCAGCATTCCTGGCGCTGATCGGGCGCGCGCTGTGGATTCAAGGCCCCGGCAACCGCTTCTATGAGGCTGAAGGCAAGAAGCGCTTCCAGCGCACGCTGGAATTGCCCGCCACCCGCGGCAAGATTCTCGATCGCAATGGTCTGGTGCTGGCCACGAGCCTGCCGGTCAAGGCCATCTGGGCGGTACCCGAAGACGTGCCCAACAACGTGCCTGGCGAAGACATGATGAAGCTCGCCAAGCTGCTGGGCATGAGCAACAAGGAGCTTTCGGGCAAGCTCGGCGAAGACAAGGGTTTCGTCTACCTCAAGCGTCAGGTGCTGCCGGAGGTGGCCGACCAGATTGCCGCGCTGAAGATCGAAGGCATCTATCAGACGCGAGAGTACAAGCGCTTCTACCCGGAAGGCGAGGCGATGGCGCACATCGTCGGTTTCACGAATGTGGAAGACAAGGGCCAGGAAGGTATGGAACTGGCACGCGAGTCCGACCTTGCAGGTGCTGCCGGGCAGCGTCAGGTGATCAAGGATCGGCTGGGGCGCGTGGTGGAAGACGTGGGCGTGCTCAAGGCCCCGCGTGACGGGCACGACCAGACGCTCTCGATCGACGCCAAGATCCAGTACCTGACCTTCAATGAGCTGAAGGCCGCCATCGAGCGTACCCACGCCAAGGCGGCCAGCGCGATCGTGCTGGATGCTCAGACGGGCGAGGTCCTGGCGCTTGCCAACTACCCGACCTACAACCCGAACGACCGCAGCCGCCTGTCGGGCGAACAACTGCGCAACCGCGTGCTGACCGACACCTTCGAGCCGGGCTCGATGATGAAGCCGATCACCATCAGCTTGGCGCTGCAGCTCAAGCGTGTGACACCCAACACGCTGGTGCAGACCAACGGCAAATACAGCTTCGAAGGCGCGACCATTTCCGACACCGGCAACTACGGCACGTTGACGGTCGCCCAGGTCATCCAGCACTCCAGCAACATCGGCACGACCAAGATTGCGATGACGCTCAAGCCACAGGAAATGTGGGACATGTTCACGAGCGTCGGACTGGGGCAGGCACCGAAGATCGGCTTCCCGGGCGCGGTGGCGGGGCGGCTGCGGCCGGCCAACAAATGGCGCCGCATTGAACAGGCGACGATGTCGTATGGATATGGCCTGTCGGTATCGCTGTTCCAGATTGCGCACGCCTACACCATCTTCGCGCACGATGGCGAGCTGATCCCGATCACGATGTACCGCACCAATGGGCAGCCGCCCCAAGGTGAGCGGGTGATCTCGCCGGAAGTGGCGCGGCAGGTTCGCCAGATGCTTGAGACCGTGACGGCGCCCGGGGGCACGGCCCCCCAGGCGCAAGTGATGGGCTATCGCGTCGGGGGCAAGACCGGTACGGCGTGGAAGCACACCGGACGTGGCTATGACCGCTCCAAATATCGCGCCTCGTTCATTGGTCTGGCGCCGATGTCGAACCCGCGCATCATCGTGGCGGTGAGCGTGGACGAGCCGACGGTGGGTAACCGCTATGGCGGTGGCGCGGCCGGCCCGGTGTTTTCGCAGATCGTGGGCGGCACCCTGCGCGCGTTGAACGTGCCGCCGGATTCGCCGGTGCGCCAGCTTGTGATGACGCCGGACGTGCCGGAAGAGCCCGTCGGGGGCCTGCAATGACGGCCAAGCCAACCTCCGATCGTCCGGCCATCGCGGCGCGCCTCGTGCCCGTGGTGGACTGGCTGCGCGTACAAGCGCCGGCGGGTGCCGACCTCACGAGCGACACGCGCAAGCTCAAGACCGGCGATGTGTTCGTGGCCTACGTGCTCGGCAATGTGCGTCAGCGTGGCGATGGCCGTCCGCATATTCCGCAGGCGATCGAGGCTGGCGCTTCCGCCGTGCTGGCCGAAGCGCATGGCTACACGATGCCCGCAGACGCGCCCGTGCGCATCCTTCCCGTGGACGGCCTGGCGGAACTGGCCGGGCCTCTGGCCGCGCAGTGGTACGGCGTGCCGGGCCCGGAAGCGCTGCGTGTGATCGGTGTAACGGGCACCAACGGCAAGACGTCGTGTTCGCAATGGATCGCGCAGGCGCTGACCAAACACGGCGAGCGTTGCGCAGTGGTGGGTACGCTCGGCACGGGGTTTGTCGATGGACTGGCCGTGACAGGCTTCACCACGCCGGACGCCATCCAGCTCCAGCGCAGCCTCGCCGATCTGCATCGCGCGGGCGCCCGCGCCATCGCCATGGAAGTCTCGTCGCACGGTTTGGAGCAGGGCCGCGTGGATGGCACATGTTTCGACATCGCGGTGTTCACCAACCTGACGCAGGATCACCTCGACTACCACGGCACGATGGCCGAGTACGAACTTGCCAAGGCGCGTCTGTTCGGCTGGCCAGGCCTGCGTGCGGCGGTCATCAACCGCGACGATGCGGCCGGAGTGCGGTTGCTGCAGAACGCCCGCGCCGACATCGAGACCATTGAATACGGCATCGACGGCGAAGCCGCTGCGCAGCACGGCGCCAAGCAATGGCTGCGCGCCAGTAACGTGCGCGCGCACCGCACGGGTACGACGTTCGACGTGGACGGCAGCTTCGGTCACGCGACCGTCCATGCACCGACTCTCGGCCTGTTCAACGTGTCGAATCTGCTGGCTGTGCTTGGCGCACTGCTGGCGGCTGGCGTGCCGTGGCCGGACGCCATTGCGCATCTGGAAAAGCTGCAGCCGGTCAGTGGCCGCATGGAGCGTTTCGGCGGTGAAGATGGTCCGCTCGTGGTAGTGGATTACGCTCACACGCCCGACGCGCTGGAGCAGACGCTACGCGCGCTCGCACCGATTACCGAGGCGCGGGGCGGCAATCTGTGGGCTGTGTTCGGCTGCGGCGGCGACCGCGACCCCGGCAAGCGGCCGCAGATGGGCGCCATCGCCGAGCGCCTGGCGCCGCACGTGGTGCTCACCTCCGACAACCCGCGCAGCGAAGATCCGCAGCACATTCTCGACGAGATCGCCGACGGCATGGAAAACCCGCGCGCCGCCACCCAGATCGAAGACCGCGCCGCTGCCATCCTGCATGCCGTGCGGCACGCCGATGCGCTTGACGTGATCGTCGTGGCTGGCAAGGGACATGAATCGACGCAGGAGATAGCCGGTCGCAAGCGGCCGTTCTCCGACCAGGAACACGTGCGCCTGGCGCTCGCCGCCCGCGGGGTGATTGCATGAGCGCTGCGACCGTGATGATGCACGCCACCGACGCCGCCGCCTGGATGGCCGGCGCCCATCTTGCCGGCCCCGATGCAGCCATCCTGCGCGTGACGACCGACAGCCGCTCCGTGCAGCCCGGCGACCTGTTCGTCGCGCTCATCGGCGAGCGCTTCGATGCACACGACTTCCTGCCCGAAGTGGTGGCGCGTGGCGCTGCTGCCGTGCTGGTGTCACGCCCACCGGCCGCAACGCTGGATATGACCAACGTGGCCGTGCTGACCGTTGCCGATACGCGCATCGGGCTCGGCCAGCTTGCCGCCGGCTGGCGACGCCAGTTCCCGATTCCCGTCGTCGCCGTGACGGGCAGCAACGGCAAGACCACGGTCAAGGAGATGATCTCCGCGATCTTCGCGCAGGCTGTCGGCGAAGATGCCCGCCTGGCGACCGCCGGCAACTTCAACAACGACATCGGCCTGCCGCTCACGCTGTTCCGCCTGAACGCGCAACACAAGCTCGCCGTGCTTGAACTCGGCATGAACCATCCGGGCGAAACGGCTGTATTGGCCGCCATTGCCCAGCCGACCGTGGCGATGATCAACAACGCGCAGCGCGAGCACCAGGAATTCATGGTCAGCGTGGAAGCGGTGGCTGAAGAACACGCCGCTGTGCTGGCCGCGTTGCCGGCCAATGGCGTGGCGGTGTATCCGCGCGATGCGGCCAACGGTGGCGAATATGCGCGGGTGTGGAAAGCCGCGGCGGGCTCGCGGCGCGTGCTCGATTTCGGTATGGATGCCGGGGCCGTGACGGGCACCGTGGTGGACACCGCCGACGGGCAACGCATTGAAGTGCAGGCTCCGGGCCAGCGTTTCGTCATCACCTTGCCGCTGCTGGGCCTGCATAACGCACGCAATGCGCTGGCGGCGACGGCGTGCGCGCTGGCAGCCGGTGTCGCTCCCGAGGTGATTGCGCAAGCGCTGGGCAACTTTGCACCCGTCAAGGGGCGGTTGCAGCGCAAGCAGGGCACGCATGGCGGCCTGGTCATCGACGACACGTACAACGCGAACCCGGATTCGATGCGCGCCGCGATTGACGCGCTTGTCACGCTGCCCGCGCCGCGCTGGCTGGTGCTGGGTGACATGGGCGAGGTGGGCTCTAAGGGGCCGGCATTCCACGAAGAGATCGGGGCCTACGCGCGCGCGCGCGGCATCGACGCAGTGCTGGCAACCGGCGAGCTTGCGCGCCACACGGTCGATGCCTTCGGCCCGGGCGCACAGCATTTTGCGTCGGCGGAAGACTTGATTGAACACGGTGTGCCCGCCATTGCGCCGGCCGCGACGGTATTGGTGAAGGGATCGCGCTTCATGCGGATGGAACGCATTGTGGAAGCGCTGGTCTTGAAAGACCCGGTAGCGGATTCGCCAGCCGGTTCCAACACACAACAGCAGCATTAAGGGAAGCAAGAACCCATGTTATTGGCATTGGCGCAATGGTTGCAGAACGACTACGGCTTCCTGCGCGTCTTCAATTATCTGACGTTCCGCGCCGTGATGGCATCGCTCACGGCGCTGGTGATCGGCCTCGGGTTCGGGCCGTGGGTGATCCGTCGCCTGACCGAGCTGAAGGTCGGCCAGGCCGTGCGCAGCTACGGTCCGCAAACGCATCTGGTCAAGGCCGGCACGCCCACCATGGGCGGCGTGCTGGTGCTCATCGGCATTGCCGTGTCGACGCTGCTGTGGGCCGACTGGGGCAACCGCTTCATCTGGATCGTGCTGCTGGTTACGCTCGGCTACGGCGCCGTCGGCTGGGTGGATGACTACCGCAAGGTCGTTCACCGTGACCCGAAGGGCATGTCTTCGCGCGAGAAGTTCTTCTGGCAGACCGTGATCGGCCTGTTTGCGGCGGCGTATCTGGCGTTCTCGGTGTCCGAGACCAGCAACATGCGCGTGCTCGAGCTGTTCATGGAGTGGGTGCGCAGCGGCCTGTCGCTGAACCTGCCGGCCAAGTCGCACCTGATCGTGCCGTTCTTCAAAGAGATCAGCTACCCGCTCGGCGTGTTCGGTTTCATCATCCTGACGTACCTCGTGATCGTCGGCTCCAGCAATGCGGTGAACCTGACCGATGGCCTCGATGGCCTTGTCATCATGCCGGTCGTGCTGGTGGGCAGCGCGCTGGGTGTGTTTGCCTACGTGATGGGTAGCGCTGTCTACAGCAAATACTTGCTGTTCCCGCACATTCCGGGTGCGGGTGAGCTGCTGATCTTCTGCTCGGCGATGGCCGGAGCGGGGCTTGCCTTCCTGTGGTTCAACGCGCATCCGGCGCAGGTATTCATGGGTGATGTCGGCGCGCTGGCGCTTGGCGGCGCGCTGGGCACCATCGCCGTGATCGTGCGTCAAGAAATCGTGCTCTTCATCATGGGCGGCATCTTCGTGGCGGAGACCGTCTCGGTGATGCTGCAGGTGACGTGGTTCAAGTTCACCAAGAAACGTTATGGCGAGGGCCGGCGCCTGTTCCGCATGGCGCCGCTGCATCATCATTTCGAGCTGTCCGGCTGGAAGGAAACGCAGGTGGTCGTGCGCTTCTGGGTCATCACCATGATGCTGGTGCTGATCGGCCTGTCGACCCTGAAGCTGCGGTGAGCACGGACATGACCGACTTGACCGACTCCATCACCCCGGACGACGATATGGCCGCCACGCAGCCGGACGCCGCCGTGGACGCCGTTGTCGCAACGCTCGATTCGGCCGAGCCGATGCCCGCCGCTGAAACCGCACAGGCGCCGCGCATGTTCGGCGAGTTCGAGGCGCCGGTGGTGCTGGTGCTCGGCCTCGGCGAATCCGGCCTCGCCATGGCGCGTTGGTGTGCCCGTCATGGCGCGCGCGTGCGCGTCGCCGATACGCGCGAGGCACCGGCCAACCTGCCGGTGCTGCGCGCGCATGTGCCGGACGCGGAATTTGTGAGCGGTCCGTTTGCCCTGTCGCTGCTGGACGGTGTGACGTTGGTGGCGATCAGCCCTGGCTTGTCGCCGCTGGATCCGAACGTCGCGGCGCTGCTGAACGCCGCCAATGCGCAGAGCGTGCCGGTGTGGGGCGAGATCGAATTGTTTGCCCGCGCGCTGGCCGGCCTCAAGGCCGCGCAAGGCTATGCGCCGCGCGTGCTCGCCATCACGGGGACGAACGGGAAGACCACCACCACGGCGCTCACGGGCGCCCTGGTCCAGCGCTCCGGCAAGACGGTCGGCGTGGCCGGCAACATCAGCCCGTCGGCGCTGGACAAGCTGAGCGAATGCGTTGATGCAGACACGCTGCCTGACGTGTGGGTGCTCGAGCTTTCCAGTTTCCAGCTCGAAACCACGCATACGCTGGATGCCGATGCGGCCACCGTACTGAACATCACGCAGGACCACCTCGACTGGCACGGCACCATGGAGGCCTACGCCGCAGCGAAGGGCCGCATCTTCGGTGCCAACACCGTGCGCGTGCTGAATCGTCAGGACGCGGCCGTGATGGCATTCGCGAGCAAGAACGGCGGCGATATCACCTTCGGCATCAATGAGCCGGGCACGCCCGATGCGCTCGGCCTGCTGCGCGATGGCGGCATGCCGTGGATCGTCCTGGCCGAAGCCGACGAGGAAGATCTGCCCAAGCCCACGCGCCGCAAGAAGGGCGACAACGCGCCCGCCGCCCCGGTGCCGGTGCGCCTCAAGCGCCTGATGCCTGCCGACGCACTGCGCATCCGCGGCTTGCACAACGCGACCAACGCGATGGCCGCGCTGGCGCTGTGCCGTGCGATCGGCCTGCCCGTGAGCGCGCTGCTGCACGGCCTGCGCGACTACGCAGGCGAGCCGCATCGCGTCGAGCTGATCGCCGCGTTTGACGACATCGAATTCTTCGATGACAGCAAGGGCACCAACGTCGGCGCGACGGTGGCTGCGCTCTCGGGGTTGTCCAAGCACGTTGTGCTGATTGCCGGTGGCGATGGCAAGGGTCAGGACTTCTCTCCGCTGGCCGAGCCTGTCGCGCAGTTCGCGCGCGCCGTGGTCCTCATCGGCCGCGACGCGCCGCTGATTCGTGAGGCGCTGGCCAATACCGGTGTCGCGCTGATCGATGCGCCGACGCTGGAAGCCGCCGTGCCGCAAGCTGCCGCGCAGGCGCAACCGGGCGATGCCGTGCTGCTGTCGCCGGCCTGCGCAAGCTTCGACATGTTCCGCAACTACGAACACCGCGCGCAGGTGTTCCACGAGGCCGTGGTGGCGTTGGCGGCAGACCGAGGAGTCCTCCTATGAGCGACACCCAGATCAAGCGCAGCGGCTTCATCGGCGCGACCATCGGCAATGCGTGGGGCGGGCTGCGTGATGCCGTTTCAGGCGTCAAACCCACGCGCTCCAAGATGATGGAGTACGACCAGCCGCTGTTGTGGGTGGCGATCGTGCTGCTCGGCCTCGGGCTGGTGATGGTGTATTCGGCATCGATCGCGTTGCCGGATTCGCCCAAGTACGCCAACTACAGCAACGGGCATTTCCTGATTCGCCACATCTTCTCGCTGGTGATCGGGCTGATCGGTGCGATCGTCGCATTCCAGATTCCGGTCAAGTTCTGGGACAAATACGCTCCGAAGCTCTTCATCATTGCACTGGTCCTGCTGGTGATTGTGCTCGTGCCGCACCTCGGCAAGGGCGTGAATGGCGCGCGCCGCTGGCTGCCGCTGGGCGTCATGAACTTCCAGCCTTCCGAGCTGATGAAGCTGGCGGTGGTGCTGTACGCCGCCAACTACACCGTGCGCAAGCAGGACTGGATGCAGAGCGTGCGCAAGGGCTTCCTGCCCATGGGCGTGGCCGTGGCGTTTGTCGGCTCGCTCCTGCTGTTGGAGCCGGATATGGGCGCGTTCCTGGTGATCGCGGCCGTGGCCATGGGCATCCTGTTCCTGGGCGGCGTGAACGGCAAGCTGTTCGGCGGCCTCGTGCTCACCGCGGTTTCAACCTTCTCGCTGCTGATCGTGGCGTCGCCCTGGCGGCGTGAGCGGATCTTCGCCTATCTGAACCCGTGGCAAGAGGAATACGCGCAGGGCAAGGCATACCAGCTCACGCACTCGCTGATCGCTTTCGGCCGTGGCGAGTGGACCGGCGTTGGCCTGGGCGGCAGCATCGAAAAGCTGCACTACCTGCCCGAGGCGCATACCGACTTCATACTGGCGGTGATCGGCGAAGAGCTGGGCTTCGTCGGCGTGCTGATCGTGATCCTGCTGTTCTATTGGATGGTGCGCCGCGCATTCGAGATCGGCCGCACCGCGCTGCAGCTCGACCGTACGTTCGCCGGCCTCGTTGCCAAGGGACTGGGAATCTGGATCGGCTGGCAGGCGTTCATCAACATGGGCGTGAACCTGGGCCTGCTGCCGACCAAGGGCCTGACGCTGCCGCTGGTCAGCTACGGCGGCTCCGGCATCCTGATGAACTGCGTGGCGATCGCGGTGCTGCTGCGTATCGACTATGAAAACCGCGTGCTGATGCGTGGGGGCAAGGTATGACGGCAGGCAATTCGGCCGGTCTGGCGCCGCGCACGCTCCTCGTCATGGCCGGCGGTACGGGCGGTCACATCTTTCCCGCGCTGTCGGTGGCCAAGCTGTTGGCCGCGCGTGGCTGGAAGGTGGTGTGGCTCGGTAATGCGAACGGCATGGAAGGCCAACTGGTGCCCAAGCACGGTTTTCCGCTGGAGTCGGTGCAGTTTGGTGGTCTGCGCGGCAAGGGCCTCGTCACCAAGTTTCTGCTGCCGCTCAACCTGCTGCGTGCCTTCTGGCAGAGCCTCGGTGTGGTGCGCCGTGTGCGTCCGAACGTGGTGCTGGGCATGGGCGGCTATATCACCTTCCCGGGCGGCATGATGAGCGTGCTGCTGGGTCGCCCGCTGGTGCTGCACGAACAGAATTCGATTGCAGGGCTCGCCAACCGCGTGCTCGCGCGCGTGGCCGATCGCGTGCTGTGCGCATTTCCGAATGCGCTGGCCGGTGCTGAGTGGGTGGGCAATCCGATCCGCGCCGACCTCGCCACGCTGGCTTCGCCGCAAACGCGCTACGCCGAGCGAACCGGCCCGCTGCGCCTGCTCGTCGTGGGCGGCAGCCTGGGCGCAGCAGCGCTCAACGACGTGGTGCCCAAGGCGCTGGCGTTGCTGCCGGCCGATACGCGTCCCATCGTCATCCATCAGGCGGGCGCCAAGCAGATCGACACGCTTCGCGCCAACTATGCCGCTGCCGGTATTGATGATACGCACGCGCAGCCCGTGCCCTTTATCGACGATATGGCAGCTGCGTATGCGCACGCCGATCTCGTCATCTGCCGCGCTGGCGCCATGACCGTCTCAGAAGTGGCCGCGGCGGGTGTCGCGGCGCTGTTCGTGCCGTTCCCGCATGCCGTGGACGATCACCAGACAACCAATGCGCGCTTCCTGTCCGAACGCGGTGCGGCGCTGTTGGTGCCGCAGCAGGAACTGAGTCCGGCATCGCTGGCAGATACACTCGCGTCCCTGACGCGTGCGCAATTGGCCGATATGGCGGCTAAAGCACGTGAGCAGGCACGGCCCGAAGCGGCCGAGCGTGTCGCCGACGTGTGTGTAGCGGTGGCACGGGCATAGGGAACGAATCGATATGAAGCACATCGTCAAGAACATCCATTTTGTAGGCATCGGTGGCGCCGGCATGAGCGGCATCGCGGAGGTGCTGCTGAATCTGGGCTACCGCGTGACGGGCTCGGATCTGGGCAGCAGCGCGACCACGCAGCGTCTGGCAACGCTGGGCGCGACGATCATGCAGGGCCACGCGCCGGAACATGTGATCGGCGCCAATGCCGTGGTGGTCTCCACCGCCGTGCGCGGTGACAACCCGGAAGTGCTGGCCGCGCGCGCCAAGCGCATTCCCATCGTGCCGCGTGCGGTGATGCTGGCTGAGCTGATGCGCCTGAAGCAGGGCATTGCCATCGCCGGTACGCACGGCAAGACGACGACCACCAGTCTGGTCGCCTCCGTGCTGGCCGAGGGCGGCCTGGACCCGACGTTCGTGATCGGGGGGCGCCTCAATTCCGCGGGCGCCAACGCGCGCCTGGGCACGGGTGATTTCATCGTCGCCGAGGCCGACGAATCCGATGCGTCGTTCCTCAACCTGTTCCCCGTGATCGAAGTCATCACCAATATCGATGCCGATCACATGGACACCTACGGGCACGACTTCGCGCGCCTGAAGCAGGCGTTCATCGAGTTCACGCAGCGGCTGCCGTTCTACGGCATCGCCGTGCTGTGCGTGGACGACCCGAACGTGCGCGAAATCCTGCCGTTCGTCTCCAAGCCGGTCGTGCGCTACGGGTTTGCCGAAGACGCGCAGGTGCGTGCCGTCAATGCGCGCGCCGTCGATGGCCGCATGGAATTCACCGTGATCCGCCAGCTCAACGGCCATGCCGAGCCCCCGCTGTCGATCACGCTCAACCTGCCGGGCCTGCACAACGTGCAGAACGCGCTGGCCGCCATCGCCATCGCCACCGAACTGGAAGTGCCGGACGAAGCCATCGTCAAGGCGCTGGCCGAGTTCAACGGCGTGGGCCGCCGCTTCCAGCGCTACGGCGAAGTGCCGACCGCTGACGGTAAGGGTCGCTTCACGCTGATCGACGACTACGGCCATCACCCGGTCGAGATGGCGGCCACGCTGGCTGCGGCGCGCGGTGCGTTTCCCGGCCGCCGCCTTGTGCTGTCGTTCCAGCCGCACCGTTTTACCCGCACGCGCGATTGCTTCGAAGATTTCATCAAGGTGCTCGGGACCGTCGATGCGCTGTTGCTGGCCGAGGTGTATGCCGCTGGCGAGCCGCCCATCGTCGCCGCCGACGGCCGCGCCCTGACGCGTGCGCTGCGTGTGGCCAACAAGATCGAGCCGGTCTTCGTGGAACAGATTGAAGACATGCCGCAAGCGATCATCGATGCGGCGCAGGACGGCGACGTGGTGATCACCATGGGCGCCGGATCGATCGGGCAGGTGCCCGGTCAAGTTGTTGCGTTGCAGGCCCAGGCGCGCACCGGCAATGTCGTGGATCTGAACGGAGGTGCCGCAGCATGACGACCGGTCCGTTTGTTCCCAATCCGACGATCGATCCGAAGTCCCTCGGCAAGGTGGGCGTGCTCATGGGCGGTCGTTCGGCCGAGCGCGAAATCTCGCTGATGTCCGGCAACGGCGTGCTGGCTGCGCTGCGCGCGCGCGGCGTCGATGCGCACCCGTTCGACCCGGGGCTGCAGCCCGTGGCCGATCTGGCCAAGCAAGGGTTCGACCGCGTGGTGATCTCTTTGCACGGCCGCTTTGGCGAAGACGGCACGATCCAGGGCCTACTGGAGCAATTCGGCATTCCGTACACCGGCAGCGGCGTACTCGCATCTGCGCTGGCGATGGACAAGGAAGCCACCAAGCGCCAATGGCAGACCCACGGCCTGCCCACGCCCGATTTCGTGATGTTGCATGCCGGCGCCGACTGGCAAGCCGTGGCCGACCGCCTGGGCCTGCCGCTGATCGTCAAGCCCGCGCGTGAAGGTTCGTCGATCGGTCTGACCAAGGTCACGAGTGTTGCCGAGCTGCCCGCCGCCTACGAAAAGGCCGCGCGCCTGGACCGCGATGTGATGGCCGAGCAGTTCATCGAAGGCGACGAGCTGACCTGCCCGATCATCGGCGAAGGCGAAAGCGCAACCGCGCTGCCGCTCATCCGCATCGTCGCGCCGCAGGCCAACTACGACTACCAGAACAAGTACTTCACCGACGACACGCGCTACGAATGCCCGGCACCGATTGCCGTCGACGTGGCCGCGCGCGTGCAGGCGCTGGTGGTGCAGGCGTATCGCGGGCTGGGCTGCCGCGGCTGGGGTCGTGCCGACATCATGCTGCGCAAGTCCGACAACGCGCCGTTCTTGTTGGAGATGAACACGTCGCCGGGCATGACCGGCCATTCGCTGGTGCCGATGGGCGCGCGCGCCGCAGGCATCAGTTATGAAGATTTCGTGTTGCAACTGGCGGCGAGCGCGTCGCTGGAGCTGCACGCGAGCACCGACTGGAAACCCGAGTAATCGACACAACGTCAGCGAAACCGGACAACACAACGTTATGTGGCACAACACCCGTCTCCTCAACGCCGTCGCGAGTGCGCTGTATGCGCTGCTCGCGCTTGGCGCGTTGGGCGTTGGGGCGGTCTGGCTGATGCAGCGACCGATGTTCCAGCTGCAACAGGTGCGGGTGATGCCGATGGCCGGCAGCGAGTTGCGTCACGTGAATGTGCCGAGTCTGCGCGCCAATGCGCTGCCCAAGCTGCGCGGCAATTTCTTCTCGCTGAATCTGGACGATGCACGCGCCGCGTTCGAATCGGTGCCGTGGGTGCGGCGCGCGAGCGTACGCCGCGTGTGGCCCAACGGGCTGCTGGTGGAAGTGCAAGAGCACGAAGCGCTCGGCACCTGGGGCGGCAATGAGTCCGGCAAGCTGGTCAACACGTATGGCGAAGTCTTCGTGGCCAACCTGGCCGAAGCCGAGGACGACACTGATCTGGTGGCGCTGGCCGGCCCCGAGGGCACTGAACAGGACGTGGTCGACAAGCTGGAGACCATGACCGAGTGGTTCAAGCCGATGAATGTCGAGCCGTTGAGCGTGACGCTCACTGACCGCTACGCCTGGCGCGCGCGGTTGTCCAACGGCACGGTCATCGAGCTGGGCCGCGAACTGAATGACGATGACCGCACCGCGCTGGCCGCGCGTGCCCGCCGCTTCGTGCGTGCGTGGCCGGAGGTGACCAAGCGCTGGGGCGGTCAGATCGAATACGCCGATCTGCGGTATCCCAACGGATTTGCAGTTCGTGCGGCGGGTGTGCGCTTCCTGACCGATGCGCAGGCTGCGGTGCTGGCCAAGGGGGGCAAGTTGCCCGGCACCGCGAGCGGCACCAGCGGTGCTGCAAAGCCGAAAGCCACGCTGGGGGGTAAGCCGGCGGCCAACAACAAAGCAACGCGAAGCACAGAGAAAACGCGATGAGCAAGGAATACAAGGATCTTCTGGTCGGGCTGGATATCGGCACCTCCAAGGTGGTGGCGGTGGTCGCCGAGCTGCGGCCGGACGGCGCCTACGAGGTCATCGGTATGGGCCAGACCGAATCGAAGGGGCTCAAGAAGGGCGTAGTCGTCAATATCGAGGCGACCGTCCAGTCGATCCAGAAGGCGCTCGAAGAAGCGGAGCTGATGGCCGACTGCAAGATCGGCGAGGTCTTCACAGGCATTGCCGGCAGCCACATCCGCAGCTTCAATTCGAGCGGCATGGTGGCGATCAAGGACAAGGAAGTTACCTCCACCGATGTGGCGCGCGTGATCGAGACCGCCAAGGCCGTCAACATCCCGACCGATCAGCAAATCCTGCACATCCTGACGCAGGAATTCATCATCGACGGTCAGGAAGACGTGCGCGAGCCGATCGGCATGAGCGGTATCCGGCTCGAGGTGAAGGTGCATATCGTGACCGGCGCCGTAAGCGCGGCACAGAACATCGTCAAGTGCGTGCGCCGTTGCGGGCTGGAAGTGCACGACCTGATCCTGCAGCCGCTGGCATCAAGCCTGGCCGTGCTGACCGAAGACGAAAAGGAACTCGGCGTGGTGCTGGTGGACATCGGCAGCGGCACGACCGACATCGCCATCTTCAGCGAGGGTGCGATCCGCCACACGGCCGTGATCCCCATCGCCGGCGACCAGATCACCAACGACATCGCCATGGCCCTGCGCACGCCGACGCCGGACGCCGAGGACATCAAGATCCAGTACGGCATCGCCAAGCAGGTGCTGGCCGATCCGGACGAGATGATCGATGTGCCGGGCGTCGGCGACCGTGGCCCCCGCACATTGAGCCGTCAGGCGCTGGCCGCCGTAATCGAGCCGCGCGTGGAAGAACTCTTCTCGCTGGTGCATCAGGTGGTGCGCGAATCCGGTTACGAAGAACTGCTCTCCAGCGGCGTGGTCCTCACCGGCGGTACTGCAATGATGCCGGGCATGGTCGAGTTGGGTGAAGACATGTTCTTGAAGCCCGTGCGCGTGGGCGTGCCGGAGTACCGAGGCAACCTGCACGAAGTGGTGAAGAGCCCGCGTTACGCCACGGTGATGGGCCTGCTGCAGGAGGGTCGCGTGCAGCGCGTGCGCGGCCGCAAGGTCGTGGTGCAGTCCGGATCGGCCAAACAGATCTGGACGCGCATGAAGGAATGGTTCATCGGCAACTTCTGAGCACGCATGTGCCGGGTGTTGAAGATGTGCTCCCTTGGGGGGAGCAAGTTGAGTTTCTTGTTTTGATGTTTTTTGTTCAGGAACCAGGAGTTGCGGCGGGGAGGCTGCATCGTCTGGGACTGATCACTTCTGGAGGCAATGATGGACTTCGACATGATTGAAACGGAAATGCAGGACGGCACCATCATCAAGGTGGTCGGCGTCGGCGGCGCGGGTGGCAATGCCGTGCAGCACATGATCAACCGCGGCGTGCAAGGCGTGGAATTCATCTGCATGAACACCGATGCGCAGGCGCTCAAGCGCTCGACCGCATCGCGCGTGCTGCAGCTCGGCAGCACGGGCCTGGGCGCTGGCGCCAAGCCGGAAGTCGGTAAGCACTGCGCAGAGGAAGCCCGTGAGCAGATCGCCGACGCACTGCGTGGCGCGCACATGGTCTTCATTACCGCCGGCATGGGCGGTGGCACGGGCACCGGTGCGGCACCGGTGGTTGCACAGGTCGCCAAGGAGATGGGCATTCTGACCGTCGGCGTGGTCTCCAAGCCGTTCGACTTCGAAGGCGCACGCCGCTCGAAGGTGGGTGAGCATGGCGCGAACGACCTGGAAGGCAACGTCGATTCGCTGATCGTCGTGCTGAACGAAAAGCTCTTCGAAGTCATGGGCGATGATGCCGAGATGGACAAGTGCTTCCAGTGCGCTGACGACGTGCTGCACAACGCGGTTGCCGGCATTGCCGAAATCATCAATGTCGATGGCCTGGTGAACGTCGACTTCGAAGACGTGAAGACCGTGATGGGCGAACAGGGCAAGGCGATGATGGGCACGGCCACCGTGTCCGGCGTCGACCGTGCGCGTCTGGCCGCTGAGCAAGCCGTGGCCAGCCCGCTGCTGGAAGGCGTCGACCTGTCGGGCGCGCGTGGCGTGCTGGTCAACATCACGGCCAGCCGCTCGCTGAAGCTGTCTGAGACCAAGGAAGTGATGAACACCATCCGCAGCTATGCCGCGGAAGATGCGACCGTCATCTTTGGTACGGTCTACGACGACGCCATGGGCGACGCCCTGCGCGTGACCGTGGTGGCCACGGGTCTGGGCCGCGCTGCTCGCAACAAGCAACAACAGCCGCAGACGATGACGTTGCTGAAGACCGGTACCGACAATCAGCCGGTGGCGTTCGGCGGTGGCGCCGGTCACTCGGTGGCAGCTGCACCGGACTACAGCAATTTCGACACCCCGGCCGTGTGGCGCAGCTCGCGTGAGTCGGCGTCGGCTCACGTGGCGGCACTGCAAGAAAAGGGCGTCGACACGTACGACATTCCGGCATTCCTGCGCAAGCAGGCGGACTGATCGGGCCTGCGCAGGTTCGATAGCGCTCGCGCACGTCCGACTGCCTGGGGCACCGCACGCCGCGCGCGGTTCACGGCTCCCCTCCCGTGATCGCCGTTGTGTGATGGCCGGCCGCTCGTCAGTCGACAGCGCTCGACGAACCGGACACAGTCGTTGCCGCCGGGCAGGTTGGCCTCTGGCCGCCTCCCCGGAAGGGTTCACCCCGCCCGGCGGGTGTGTCCGTTCGTTGTGCCGCGCGCGGTGCGTTCCGAGCCAAGCGGCCTGATGGTGTTGTCTCCCAAGACCGCCCGCGTGATTCGTTCACGCGGGCGGTCTCGTTTTAAGAACCGGCTGCGCGCTCGCTCGGCAGGTTCTATGATCGCGATATCCACGCAACCGCTTCCTGACGATCATGATCCAGCCCGGTCAACCGCTTCCCGACGCAACGCTCTACGAGTTCTTTGAAGTGGAAAAGGACGGCTGCGCGCTGGGCCCCAACGCTTTCTCCGTCCAGCATCTGGCCGAGGGCAAGACGATCGTCATCTTCGGGCTGCCCGGTGCGTTCACGCCGACCTGCTCCGCGCGGCATGTGCCAGGCTACCTCGCCAACTACGACGCACTGCGCGCCAAGGGTGTCGACGAAATCTGGTGTGTGTCCGTCAACGACGCCTTTGTGATGGGCGCCTGGGCCCGCACGCAGGGCACCGACGACAAGATCCGCATGCTCGGCGACGGCAGCGCAGAGTTCACGAGCAAACTCGGCCTCGACCAGGATCTCTCCAAGCGCGGCATGGGCGTGCGTTCCCAGCGTTATGCGATGGTCGTGAAGGACGGTGTGGTAACAGCGCTACAGGTCGAAGCGCCCGGACAGTTCTCCGTCAGCAGTGCCGAATCGATCCTCGCGGTACTCTGACGCCACGTCGCACACCCCACCAAATGGCGGAGTACTGCCGCCATCCCGCCCTGCTTCAAGGCTGAGGCGACGGTGGCGCCGAACCTGCGTGCCCTAACGTTGAGTCAATTCCGTGCACCCTTAACATCCCGATACAAAAGTCGTTTTGAAGGCAGGGATGTGAAAATGGTATGCTCAAGGTTATCACCTATGCGGACTGCATAGATAAAAACAATCGTGCGACTTTTGTGAGTTGAGGGCGGCCATGTTGAAACAACGCACCATCAAGTCCCTCGTCAAGACCGTCGGCATCGGGCTGCACTCGGGCCGCAAGGTGACGTTGACGTTGCGCCCGGCACCCGCAGGCACCGGCATCGTGTTCACGCGTGTGGACCTCGACCCGGCCGTCGAGATTCCCGCTACCGCAAGCGCCATTGGCGACACGCGCTTGGCGTCCGTGCTGCAAAAGGACGGCGCCCGCGTCTCGACCGTCGAACATTTGATGTCCGCTTGCGCTGGTCTTGGCATCGACAATCTGTATGTCGACGTCGACGCCGAAGAAATCCCCATCATGGACGGCAGCGCGGCCTCGTTCGTGTTTCTGCTGCAATCGGCGGGTATCGAAGAGCAGGGCGCAGCCAAGCGGTTCATTCGCGTGACGAAGCCGGTGGAAATCCGCGAGGGCGACAAGCTTGCTCGCCTGGACCCGTACTTTGGTTTCAAGCTGTCGTTCACGATCGAATTTCGTCATCCCGCTGTCGACAAGACCGGCCAGACGTTCGAGATCGACTTTGCCGATACGAGCTACACGCGCGAAATCGCCCGCGCCCGTACGTTCGGTTTCGCCCACGAAGTCGAGATGCTGCGCGAGGTCGGCCTGGCGCGCGGCGGCAGCCTCGACAACGCCATCGTGCTCGACGAGCACCGCATGCTGAACAACGACGAACTGCGCTACGGCGATGAGTTCGTCCGTCACAAGATCCTCGACGCGATTGGCGACCTGTATGTGGTGGGCCACCCGCTGATCGCTGCATACACCGCGCACAAGTCGGGTCATGGCCTGAACAACGCGCTGCTGCGCGCGCTGCTGGCCGACGAAACGGCTTACGAGATGGTGACGTTCGACAAGGTGGAAGAAGCGCCGCGCGCGTTCCTGCCGCAGTTGCAACCGGCCTTCTCGTGATCGGCTGAGCGGTCGTTCGAATAAAAAAAGCGCCCTGCGGGGCGCTTTTTATTTGGGCTTCGCTGCCGGTGCAACGTGCCGCGCAACCATTTCGGCCAAAGCTTGCCGAAGCGGCGAATCGGGCAGTTCATTGGCCAGGGCCGCCAGGCTGTTGACTCCAACTGCGGTCATCTTGGCGCGTTTAGGCGGCTTTTCGATCTCTTGTGGCCATAAACTGTCATTGCCGCCCTGCGGTTGTACCCGTACACGAATTGCGGTAATCTGCGATCCCCGGCGCTGCAGACGTTCCAGCAAGGTGGGTACCACCTGCCGCACGCGCGCCGCAGCCGCACTATGTGCGGCGAGCAACACCAGAGTCGCTTCGCGGCTGTCGCGCGCATCGTTCTTGATGCCACCGACGGCCACCCCGCCGCCCAGACCGGCTGGCAACAGCGACAACACCTCCGCTTCCAACGACGCCAATTGCCTGGCCGCCTGCATCAGCGGGCCGACCGAACCGGCACCCGAGAGCCAATCCTGAACGGGTTTAGCCACAGGCGTCTTGAGAGCGGGATGAACAAAGATTCGCATGCCGGCATTGTAGGGCGCTTCATCGCGCTTTCGTGCCGGTGGGCAGCTTTTTTTGTCCGGAAAACGAGCGATGCAGATCATCCTGATTCACCCGCGCAAGGCCGGCGCAACGCATCTGTCGAGACGCGGCGTCTTCGTGGCTATCGGCGCGGCACTGCTGGCCGTGGCGGCCCTGTCCGTCGGTGCGACGTGGCTGGCGGCCAAGCAGGGCCTGCTGCCGGGTGCAGCCGCTTCGGAAGTTGCCGGCGCGGACCCGCGTGTCACCCGCGAGAACCTCAACCTGATGGCCGCGCGCATCGGCGAAATGCAGGCGCAAATTGCGCGCCTGGATGCGCTGGGCGCCCGCGTCTCGGGCTTGGCGGGTGTGCCGCCCCGCGAGTTCGATTTCAAATCCCAGCCGAGCCGAGGCGGGCCGGCGGGTGCGTTTTCGCGGCCGATGTCGATGCCGGAAATTCAGTCCGAGCTGAATCGCCTGACGCGCTCTGCCGACCAGCGCACCGATTACCTCAGCGTGCTGGAGAGCACCCTGATGGACCGCCAGATTCACGCGAAAATGATGCCCACCGTGCGCCCGGTGGCGACGGGTTACGATTCCTCGGGGTTTGGCACGCGGATCGATCCCTTCACGGGCCGCCGCACGCAGCATGACGGCGTCGACTTTGTGGGCCCGGTTGGGACGCCCATCGTAGCGGCCGCCGGCGGCGTGGTCGTCGCCAGTGAATTCCACCATGAATACGGCAACATGATCGATATCGATCATGGCAATGGACTGAAGACGCGCTATGCTCACGCGTCCAAGGTTTTCGTGAAGGTCGGCGACATCGTGAAGGCCGGCGAGCGCATCGCCCTGATCGGCCGTACTGGCCGCGCCACAGGCCCGCACCTGCACTTCGAGGTGCACGTCAACGACGTCCCGCAGAATCCGGTGGCCTTCCTGGAGAACGCCGGCCAGCCCAAGATGGCAGCCAACAAGGCGCCGGCGAAGGTCGCAGCGGCCGATATCGGCAAGAGCATGACCGCTGCGGGCCATTGAACCCGCCCGGGTTGCTATCAGGGGCGCCCGTCCCCAATTCAGCGTGAGTGTGTGCCTGCGTGCACGACGTTCCGCGCGGCCCTAAAGTGCGGCGTTCCTGCCACATCCGGCCGGTCTGCTGCCATCAAGCGGGTGTTTTGCACATGCTAAACTCCCGCCTTTGCGCCAACCCTTTCCGGGCCGTTGTGCTGCCTGTGTTTCGCGGTCTTTCCTGACGCGACCTCGGGTGGCTCGCCGGCCCTAGCCATCGATGATCACGGGCCTTCTCAAGAAGATTTTCGGCAGCCGTAATGAACGGCTGATCAAACAGTACCGCCGCAAGGTGGCGCAGATCAATGCGCTCGAGCCCAAGTTCGAAGCGCTCACCGATGCCGAGCTGCAGGCCAAGACCGAAGAATTCCGCCAACGCTTTGCCAAGGGCGAGACGCTCGACGCGCTCCTGCCCGAAGCGTTTGCCGTGTGCCGTGAGGCCAGCAAGCGCGTAATGAAGATGCGGCACTTCGACGTGCAGCTGATCGGTGGCATGGTGCTGCACGACGGCAAGATCGCCGAAATGCGCACGGGTGAAGGCAAGACGCTGACGGCTACGCTTGCTGTGTACCTGAACGCCATCTCTGGCCAGGGCGTGCACGTCGTGACGGTCAACGATTACCTGGCACAGCGCGACGCCGAATGGATGGGCCGCCTGTACAATTGGCTGGGCTTGTCGGTGGGGGTCAACCTGACCACCATGGACCACGACCAGAAGCAGGCCGCCTACGCATCGGACATCACCTACGGCACCAACAACGAGTTCGGCTTCGACTACCTGCGCGACAACATGGTGTACGACGCCGGCCAGCGCGTGCAGCGTCCGCTGAACTACGCGATCGTCGACGAGGTGGACTCCATCCTGATCGATGAAGCGCGTACCCCGCTGATTATCTCCGGCCAGGCGGAAGACCACACCGACCTCTACCGCCGCATGAACAGCATCCCGGCGCAGCTCACGCGCCAGATCGGCGAAGAGAAGTCGGATGGCACGGGCGTCGAGAAGCCGGGCGACTACTATGTCGACGAAAAATCGCACCAGGTCTATCTGACTGAATCCGGTCACGAGAAGGCCGAGCAGATCCTGCTGCAAGCCGGTTTGATCGGCGAGGGCGAATCGCTCTACGCGCCACAGAACATCACGCTGATGCATCACCTGTACGCCGCCCTGCGCGCGCACAGCCTGTTCTTCCGCGATCAGCACTACGTCGTGCAGAACGGTGAGGTGGTGATCGTCGATGAATTCACCGGCCGCCTGATGGCGGGCCGTCGCTGGTCCGACGGTCTGCACCAGGCCGTGGAAGCCAAGGAAGGCGTGCAGATCCAGCAGGAAAACCAGACGCTGGCGACCATCACGTTCCAGAACTACTTCCGCATGTACAACAAGCTGTCGGGCATGACCGGTACGGCGGACACGGAAGCGTATGAATTCCAGGAGATCTACGGCCTGGAAACCGTGGTGATCCCGACGAACCGCACGCCGCAGCGCAAGGACTTGCAGGATCAGATCTACAAGACTTCGAAGGAGCGCTACGACGCCGTCATTCGCGACATTCGCGATTGCTACGAGCGCGGCCAGCCGGTGCTGGTGGGCACGACGTCCATCGAGAACTCCGAACTGCTGTCGAACCTGCTGAACCAAGGGAAGCTGCCGCATCAGGTGCTCAACGCCAAGCAGCACGAGCGCGAAGCCGCGATCATTGCGGAAGCGGGCCGCCCCAAGGCGATTACCATTGCGACGAACATGGCCGGCCGCGGTACCGACATCGTGCTGGGCGGCAACGTGGAGAAGCAAGCGGGCTTCGTGATGGCCGACGCGTCGCTCTCCGACGAAGAAAAGGCCGCGCGCGTGAAGCAGTTGCAGGACGAATGGCAAGCGCTGCACGAGCAGGTGAAGGCGGCGGGCGGTCTGCACATCATCGGCACCGAGCGCCACGAGTCCCGCCGGATCGACAACCAGTTGCGCGGCCGTGCGGGCCGTCAGGGCGACCCGGGTTCGTCGCGCTTCTATCTGTCGCTGGACGATCAACTGCTGCGCATTTTCGCGGGCGATCGCGTGCGTGCGATCATGGATCGCCTGAAGATGCCCGAAGGCGAGCCGATCGAAGCCGGCATCGTCACGCGCTCGATCGAATCGGCGCAGCGCAAGGTCGAAGGCCGCAACTTCGATATCCGCAAGCAGCTGCTGCAATACGACGACGTTTCCAACGACCAGCGCAAGGAACTCTACAAGCTGCGTAACGAGATTCTCGAAGCGCAGGATGTGGGCGATCTCGTCAAGAACCTGCGTGAATCCGTGTTCACCGAGCTGTTCCGCACGTACGTGCCGGCCGAGACCATGGAAGAGCAGTGGGATGTTGCCGGTCTGGAAAAGACGCTGCGTGAAGACTGGGGCGTGGATCAGCCGCTGGTGAAGACGCTGGAAGCCGCCCAGTCGATCGAAGACGAAGACCTGCTCAAGATGGTGCTGGACGCCGCTGAAGCGGTGTACGAAGGCAAGGTGGCGCAGGTTGGCCGTGAGTCCTTCGCCGGCTTCGAGCGTTCGGTGATGCTGCAAAGCCTCGACACGCACTGGCGTGAGCACCTGGCGGCGCTCGACATGCTGCGTCAGGGTATCCACCTGCGCGGCTATGCGCAGAAGGACCCGAAGCAGGAGTACAAGCGCGAGTCGTTCGAACTCTTCGGCCGCCTGCTCGACACCATCCGCAACGAGGTCACGCGTATTGTCTTCACGGTGCGCATCCAGTCGCAGGAAGAGCTGGAGCAAGCCTCCGAACAGATCGAAGAAGATCTCTCCGCGCTGAGCAACGTGCAGTACAAGCACGACGAGTTCAGCGAACTCGCCGAAGTGGCTGCCGGCGATGCCGAGATTCATGGCGCAACGCCGGCCATGGCCGCACCGCGATCGGTGGCATCGGCTGCTGCCGCCGCACTCGCCGGCGAAGTCCCGAAGGTTGGCCGCAACGACCCGTGCCCATGCGGTTCGGGCAAGAAGTACAAGCAGTGCCACGGCAAACTCGCTTGACGCTGCTTCGCTCCGTTTTCTGTTGATTCACGATGCCCGCACTGCGGGCATCCTCATTTGAAAGGTGTGCTCCATGGCTGTGAATCTCGTCGCGCCCGCCGCTGACTCCCTGTTGCCGATCGACGGCGTGGACCTCGGCTGGGCCGAGGCCGGTGTGCGCAAGGCCAATCGCAAGGACGTGCTGCTGGTTCGTATCGCCGAGGGCGCGACGGTGGCCGGTGTGTTCACGCAGAACCGCTTCTGCGCGGCACCTGTGCAGGTGTGCCGCGAGCATCTGGCGAGCGGCAAGGGCGCACGTGCGATCGTCGTGAACACGGGCAATGCGAACGCCGGTACCGGCGCGCCTGGCCTTGCGCATGCGCGCCAGACCTGCGATGCCGTGGCCAAGCTGCTGGGCGTGTCGCCGGAGCAGGTGCTGCCGTTTTCCACGGGCGTGATTCTGGAGCCGCTGCCAGTCGACCGCATCATCGCCGGACTGCCTGCTGCTGAGGCGAACGCCAAGCCGGACAACTGGCTGGCCGCCGCCGAGGCCATCATGACCACCGACACCGTACCCAAGGCAGCGTCGGCCACGTGCACGTTGTCGGGCAAGACCGTGCGCATGTCGGGCATCAGCAAGGGTGCGGGCATGATCCGCCCGAATATGGCGACGATGCTCGGCTTCATCGCCACCGATGCCAATGTGGATGACGCGGTGCTTCAAGGGCTGGTGCGCCACGCCGCCGATCACTCGTTCAACAGCGTGACGGTGGACGGCGATACCTCCACCAACGACTCGTTCGTCGTCATCGCCACGGGCCGGGCGGGGACGCCGCGCATCGATTCCGAATCGCACCCCGACTACGCCGCGCTGCGAGATGCGCTGACGGGCCTTGCACAAGAGTTGGCGCAGAAGATCGTACGCGACGGCGAAGGTGCGACCAAGTTCATGACCATCCAGGTCGAGGGTGGCCGCAACGTCGATGAGTGCCGCCTGATCGCTTACGCGGTTGCCCACTCGCCGCTGGTCAAGACCGCGTTCTACGCTTCGGACCCCAACCTTGGGCGCATCCTGGCTGCTGTAGGCTACGCCGGCGTGACGGACCTCGACGTGAACGGCGTCAACCTGTGGCTCGACGACGTATGGGTCGCGCGTGACGGTGGCCGCAACCCCGAGTACCGCGAAGAAGACGGCCAGCGCGTGATGAAGCAGGCGGAGATCACCGTGCGTATCGCGCTCGGCCGCGGCGACGCCAGCGCCACCGTATGGACGTGCGATTTCTCGCACGACTACGTGTCGATCAACGCGGATTACCGTTCGTAATCCGGAGTCCGCTGCTATGTCGTCCGATCTTTCCGCACGGCTCGACCGCTTTCTCGGGCGGCTTGAGCAATGGCTGCCGCCTGAACTGACCGAAGCTGACTGGAACGAGGCTGTTGCCTTCCGCTGGCACAAGCGCCAGAGCTTGTTCGGCAACATCGGCTATCTCGCGCCGATCCGGCAACTGCCGCCGATCCATCTGAGCGATCTGCACAACATCGAACGGCAGAAAGACGCCATCGTCGCCAACACGCGCCAGTTCGTGCGCAAGTTGCCGGCCAACAACGTACTGCTCACGGGCGCGCGGGGCACTGGCAAGTCATCGCTCATCAAGGCATGCCTGAACGCATTCGTGAAGGAAGGCCTGCGCTTGGTCGAGGTCGACAAGGACGATCTGGCCGACCTGGGCGATATCGTCGAGCAACTCTCGGCGCGCCCCGAGCGCTTCGCGATCTTCTGCGATGACCTTTCGTTCGAAGAGGGCGAGTCGGGCTACAAGGCGCTGAAGTCTGCGCTGGACGGTTCGGTGGCAACGCAGTCAGACAACGTGCTGATCTACGCAACGTCCAACCGGCGCCATCTGCTGCCGGAATACATGAAGGACAACGAGACCTACCAGCACACCTCGGACGGCGAAATCCATCCGGGCGAGGTGGTGGAAGAGAAGATCTCGCTGTCGGAGCGCTTCGGGCTGTGGCTGTCGTTCTACCCGCCCAAGCAGGACGAATACCTGACCATCGTCGGCCACTGGCTCCGGCACTTCGGCTGCAGCGACGAGGACATCGCCGCTGCACGTGGCGACGCGCTGGTTTGGGCGCTGGAACGCGGTTCGCGCTCCGGACGCGTGGCATGGCAGTTCGCCCGCGACTGGGGCGGCAAGCATGGACGGCAGCATGTCGACTGACAATCTGACGCAAATGCCACCGACACACACGCCTGACGGCCGCAAGATCACCGAAGTGGCCGTCGGTGTGCTGGTGCAGCCAGACGGCCAGTTCTTGCTGGCGCAGCGTCCCGAAGGCAAGCCGTACGCGGGCTACTGGGAATTCCCCGGCGGCAAGCTGGAAGCGGGCGAATCGGTTGAAGCCGCGCTCATGCGTGAGCTGAAGGAAGAGCTGGACGTCACGTTGCGCACCTGCGTGCCGTGGCACACCATCGAGCACGACTACCCGCACGCATACGTGCGCCTGCACTTCTGCAAGGTCACGGCCTGGGACGGCACGTTGCGGGCGCTGGAAGGCCAGGATTTCGCCTGGCAGACGCTGCCGATCAGCGTGGATCCGGTGTTGCCGGCAACGTTGCCCGTCTTCGAATGGATGCGCGAGGAAGCGACGGCTAGTTGAGCCTGCCGCTCGTATCGTTGCCCGGTGCGTCGGGCAGGTCGTCTTCTTCGACTACGGGGATGGTGTACTGCTCGGCAGCCCAGGCACCCAGGTCGATCTGCTTGCAGCGCTCAGAGCAGAAGGGGCGATAGCGGCTCTCCGGCACCCAAGGCACGGCCTTGCCGCAGCTGGGGCATTTGACGGTCTTCACATTCATGATGCGGCTCAGAAATTACAGAGCTTCAGCTGGAACGGGATATCCGCATCGACCGGCTTGGGTCGCAGGTCGCCATCCTGCTGGGTAAAACGCACCCAGAGCATGTATTTGTTGGCGCTGATTTCGGGAATGAACCCCAGCGCCGACTCATCCAGGCGCACCTGCATCAGCTGATACACGCGGCCCGACAGCATCTGCTGATAGCTTCCAGCGTTAGCAATCACCTTGCCACTCTGGCCCGATTCGCGCAGCAGGCGCAGCACGATCATCGTGGCGTCGCGCAGCGGCACCAGCGGTTGGGCCCATTTGATGATGTCGGCGCGGCGGCGCTCGGCGGGGTGATGCTGCCATGCAAAATACGCCGGCAGATCGAATTCACATGTACCACCGGGAATGATGGCGCGGCTGCGGATGCTCGTCAGCCACTCGTTGTCGGCAATCAGCTGGCCGGCCTTGCCATGTGTGGCGGTGAGATTGCCCGAGGCGGTTTCCAGTTCGCTGATGACGGCGTCGAGCGCGTCTTGATCGATCTGCGGGTTGGCGCGCAGCGCGGTGAGCGTCTGGCGCTGGCGATCGAGTTCTTTCAGCAGATCGGATTTGAGATCGGCACGCCCGGCCACGTCGACCACTTCGAACAGCGTGGTCAGTGCCACGTGGTGTTGCAGCGGGTGCTCCTGCACGAGAAAGAAATCCAGCCGCTCGAACAGGTCTTCGAGGCGCAGCAGCGTCCGAATGCGTTCGTTGAAGGGATATTCGTACAGGATCAAAACTTGGGTGCCCGGTGTGCTGGCCTGCTGGCATATGCGGCCCCGAAGCCCATTTGGCCTCGATCTGCCCGCATTCTATGCGAGACCCTCGTTCATCACAATGCAAAGGGATGTGACCGCAACTTTCAGTGCGTTTCAGTTCGACCGGTAGGTTGGGTCCAGACGGTCGATCTGCGGCAGGAGGTCGGCCAGCGTGCCGCTGTTGTCGATCACGTCGTCGGCGGCGGCGAGGCGGGCTTCGCGTGAAGCCTGGCGGGCGATGATGGCTTCCACTTGCGCGCGCGGCAGCCCGTTCCTTGCCATCACGCGGGCGATCTGCGTGTCAACGGGGCAGTCGACCACCAGAATGCGGTCGACCAGCGAGCGCCAGCTGTGATGCCCGGCCAAGGATTCCACCAGCAGCGGGACGACGTAGACGAGGTACGGATGCGCGCCCGATGCCTGCGCAGCGGCCCCGCGCGACAGCGCAATCTCGCGGATGAGCGGATGCGTGATCTGCTCCAGTCGCGATTTGGCCGTAGCGTCCGAAAAGGCCAGGGCGCGCATGGCGTCGCGGTCCATGGCACCGTCACTGCGTAAGATGCCGGCGCCGAACGTTTCGACCAGCTTGGGGATGGCGGCGCCGCCCGGTGCGGTGATCTCGTGTGCGATGGCGTCGGTGTCGACAATGGCGGCACCGCGCTCCGCAAGGCGATCCGCCACGTAGCTCTTGCCGCTGCCGATGCCGCCGGTCAGGCCGATCACGCGCATGCTGACGGTGCTCTTATGGCGCTAGCAGCGGACCGAGGCCCGCCATCACCAGCAATTGCGGGCCGGCCAGCAGTGCGATCACGCCCGCCCCGGCAATGAACGGCCCGAACGAGAACGGCGATTCGCTCTTCGCGCCGCGCGCAATGCGTACGAGCCCAAACACCAGACCCACGACCGACGAGAGCAGCACCAGCAACGGCAGCGCCTGCCAGCCGAACCACGCGCCGAGCGCGGCCATCAACTTGAAGTCGCCGTAGCCCATGCCTTCACGGCCGCGCAAGAGCTTGTAGGCCCAATAGATCGACCACAGGAACAGGTAGCCGGCCATCGCGCCGATCACCGCATCGTGCAGGTGCGTGAACATGTCAAACAGGTTCACGCCCAGCCCCAGCCACAGCAGCGGCTGGGTGATCGCGTCGGGCAACAGCTGCGTGTCGGCGTCGATCATCGTGCCGGCGATTAGGAACCACAGCAGCACCGCCGATGCAACCGCTACCCACGTCGGGCCGAAGTGCCAAAGGCAGGCCGCCGTCAGCAGACCGGTGACCAGTTCCACAGCGGGATAGCGCCAAGAGATGGGCGTTTTGCACGCACTGCAACGGCCGCGCAGCGCAAGCCAGCTCAACACGGGGATATTCTCGATCGCCTTGATCTGATGACCGCACGACGGGCACGCCGAGCGCGGCGCGATCAGGTTGTATGCCTCCGGGTGAGGCAGCGGTTCTTCGCGCAACTCGGCAATATAGTTGGCTTCCTCCCGCTCGATCATGCGCGGCAGACGGTGGATCACCACGTTGAGGAAGCTGCCGACCAGCAAGCCGACCAGCCCGCCTGCGGCAACTACAAACCACGCCGGCAGTTGCGCCAACGTGGGGATGACGAACATCTCAGGCATTGCGTCAGACCACCGTACCAAGCTTGAAGATCGGCAGATACATCGCCACCACCATGCCGCCGATTAGCACGCCGAGGAAGACGATGATGATGGGTTCGATCAGAGTCGAGATGTTGGCGACCGCATCGTCCACCTCGCGCTCGTAGAACTCCGCCACCTTCAGCAGCATGTTGTCCAGGGCGCCGGACTCTTCACCGATCTGCGTCATCTGCAGGACCATGTTGTCGAACACGTGTGTCGCTTGCATGGCGTTGGTGAGACTCGTGCCGATACGTACCGCTTGCTGAACCTCGAGGGTCGCATCATGGTAGATCCAGTTGCCTGCGGCCCCGGCGACCGACTCCATCGACTCCACGAGCGGCGTACCGGCTGCGAACATGGTAGCCAGCGTACGCGTCCAGCGAGCAATGGTTGCCTTGCGGATGATGTCGCCAAAGATGGGAATCTTCAGGATGAAGCGATGCGTCGAACGCTGGACGTTTTCAGATCGCTTGAATGCACGCGAAAACAGTGCAATGCCGGCAATGGGCCCTAGCACGATTGGTATCCACCACTTGACGAAGAAATCCGATATCGCAATGACGAACAGCGTCGGGGCTGGCAAATCGGCACCGAAACCGGAGAAAACACCCTTGAACGACGGCACCACAAAGATCATCAGCACCACGGTCACCAGGAAGGCCACCGTCAGCACCGAGATCGGGTAGATCAGGGCCGACTTGATCTGCGCCTTCAGTGCGAGGGACTTTTCCATGTACAGCGAAAGCCGCTCGAGCAGCGCATCCAGAATACCGCCTTGCTCGCCCGCGTCGATCAGGTTGCAGTACAGCGTGTCGAAGTACTTCGGGTGACGTCGGAAGGCTTGCGCCATGCTGCTGCCCGATTCAATATCGACGCGGATTTCCGTGAGCAGCTGCGTGAAGTTCGGGTTGGCGTGGCCCTTTGCGATGATGTCGATCGACTGCAGCAGCGGCACGCCGGCCTTCAGCATGGTCGACAGCTGGCGCGTGAAGTAGGCGATGTCCTTCGGCGTGATCTTCTTGCCGCGGGCCGCGCGGCGGCGCTTGGATTTGGTGATCGACAGGCCTTGCTTGCGCAGGATGGCATTCACCTCGGTGATGCTCTCGGCGCGCATCTCGCCCTTGAAAATCTTGCCTTTCCGATCTTTGCCTTCCCACTCGAAGATGTACTGCGTGGGCGCCTTGGTCTTGGCGGTCTTTCGTGCCGGCGCGGCAGCGCGGTTTGCGGCAGGTGCTCGTGTGGCCATGGTTGGTTCCTACCCCCCGGTATGGGAACGATTGATCGAGAAGGTTATTGGTTCGTTGTGGCCAGCACTTCCTCGAGGGAAGTCAGCCCCTGCTTCACTTTTCGCAAGCCGGATTCGCGCAGCGACAGCACGCCTTCCTTGCGCGCTTGCTCGGCGATCTGCAGCGCCGTGCCGTGTGTGAGAATGATTTCCTGGATCGCTTCGGTAATCGGCATGACCTGGTAGATGCCGACCCGTCCCTTGTAGCCGCTGCCGTTGCAGATCTCGCAGCCGACCGGGTGATACGGCTGCCATGAGCCGTCTAGGTCGGCCTCGGTAAAGCCTGCATCGAGCAGCGTTTCCTTGGGCAGCGGACCGGGCTTCTTGCATTCCTTGCACAGCCGTCGCGCCAACCGCTGTGCCGTGATCAAGAGCACCGACGACGCGATGTTGAATGGCGCAACCCCCATGTTCATCAAGCGGGTCAGCGTGGTCGGCGCGTCGTTGGTGTGCAGCGTGGAAAACACCAGGTGACCGGTCTGCGCAGCCTTGATCGAGATGTCGGCCGTCTCCAGATCTCGGATTTCGCCCACCATGATGATGTCCGGATCCTGCCGCAGGAACGACTTCAGCGCCGCCGCAAAGGTCAGCCCAGCCTTGTCGTTCACGTTGACCTGGTTGATGCCGGGCAACTGGATTTCCGCTGGGTCTTCGGCGGTGGAGATATTGATGTCGCCCTGGTTCAGCCTGTTCAGGAACGTGTACAGCGACACGGTTTTGCCCGATCCGGTTGGCCCCGTCACGAGCACCATGCCGTACGGCCGCTTGATGACGTCGAGCAGCAACTGCTTTTGCTCCGGCTCATAGCCAAGCTGGTCGATATCGAGCCGCTCGGTGGACGACTCCAGAATCCGGATCACGATCTTTTCGCCGAACAGCGTCGGCAGCGTCGACACCCGGAAGTCGATGGCGCGCTCGATCGTCTCTTTGTTGTCCTTGTCCTTGCGGTCTTTCGGGACAGTGATCAGCAGCTTCATGCGGCCGTCTTGCGGCACACGCTTTTCCGAGATGTCGAGGCGCGACAGCACCTTGATGCGCGTCGCGATCTTGTCGCGGATATCGAGCGGCGGCTGCGCGACCTGCGCGAGGATGCCGTCGATGCGGAAACGCACGCGGTAAAACGTTTCAAAGGGCTCGAAATGCAAATCCGATGCGCCGCGCAGCAAGGCTTCGGTAAAGAGCTTCTGCAGGAAGCGCACCACAGGGGCATCGTCGATGCCGTCGGGGGTGGTGCGACGCGTGGCGGCGGCAGCGCCCGCATCGTATTCGATCTGCGTGGCTTCCTGCTTGGGGAAGAGCGACTTGATCTCGGCCGGCGCCTCATTGGCGAGGCTGAGTTGGCGAACCAGCTTGTCGTGTTCGACGATGACCGTTTCGATGGCCACGTTCATCTTCTGACGCAGCTCTTCGATCGGCTTCGGATCGCTCGGGTCGGACGTGGCGAGGATGAGGCGGTTCTCGCGACGGCCCAGCGGCAACAGGCGCAACTGGGCAAAGTGCTTGTTGGCCGACAGCACGGCCGGCACGGTGTCGAGCTTGTACTGTGCCAGGTCCAGCAGCGGCATCTGGTACTTGCCGGCCACGAACACAGCGAGGTCGTGCGCACTCATGATCCCGCTGCCCACCAGTTCGTCGATCAGTTGGGTGCGTTTCTCACGCGCGCTCTGTTCAAGCTGGGTAAGTAGCGTCGGCGCGATCCGCCGGCTCTGCGCTAGAGCGAGTCCGAGTGTCATGAGTCCAGTCCGTCAGGCTGAAGCTGACCATTTCAGCGCGCGCCGGGCCCCACCGCCTCCTGCGCGCGCTCGCCCCCCAAGGCGATTGTTCTATGTTCTGCAGCCGGTACCCCACCCATTCGTGGGGGGTGGTGCCCGGAACCGGGGCAGTTTGCCGACCGCCCCTGCATTTGTAAAGCGCACATCAAAGCGCAACTTGCATTTGTGCCACATCGGCAGAAAACCGCTCCAACTGAAGCGTTCGGCCTCAGGTGTGGCGTCAACTACGCTTTGGCTGCGGCGGCTGATGCAGTCGCACCGTGCGGATCGACTGACTGTCCATCTGGACGATGTCCATCACGCAGCCCGCGATCTTCACGCTGACCGTCGCCTCGGGAATCTCTTCCAGCTCTTCCAGTAGCAGCCCGTTGAGCGTTTTCGGGCCGTCGGTCGGCAGACTCAGGCCCAGGCGCCGGTTCAGATCGCGCAACGACATTCCCGCATCCGCCAGATAAGTGCCTTCCTTGTCCCAGGCCAGCTTGCCGGCGTTGGGCAGCGTGGTGGTGAACTCGCCGATCATCTCTTCGATGATGTCTTCGAGCGTCACCAGCCCCAGCATGTCGCCGTATTCATTGACGATCAGGCCGAGGCGGCGGCGGTTCTCCTGAAAGTACTGTAGTTGGCGGAAAACGGGCGTGCCGCTCGGTACGAAATAGGGCTCGGCCAGCAAGCTGCGGAAATCGTCGTGCGTGAGGTCGGTGTGTCCGAGCAGCGACAGCGCCTTGCGCACGTGCAGGATGCCGATCACCTGATCGCTGTCCTGCTCGAACACCGGCAACTTGTTGTGATAGCAGGTCTCGAGCTGCTGGATGACCTCTTCGATCGGGCGCGACAGATCGAGCGATTCCACCCGCGCGCGCGGCGTCATCACGTCGTCCACGGTGATGGCGTCCAGGTCGAACAGGTTGAGCAGGATGCTGCGGTGCTTGTGCGGGATGAAGTTGCCCGATTCCAGCACCAGCGTGCGCAGTTCCTCGGTCGACATGCGCTGTTCCGGCGCCTTGCGCGTATTGATGCGCACCAGCCGCAGCACCCCCATGGCAAACGCGTTGACCACCGCGACCAGCGGCGTCGAAACCTGCATCAGGGGCTTGATGATGAAGCTGGCGGGAAACGCAACGCGTTCGGGATAGGTCGCGCCCACGATCTTCGGGGCGATCTCGGCGAACACGATGATGAGAAACGCCACGATGGCCGTGGCGATCGACAGCGTCGTTCCGTTGTTGCCGAAGTAGTGGATCGCCAAGGTGGTGATCAGCACCGGCACGGCGGTATTGATCAGGTTGTTGCCGATCAGGATGAGCGAGAGCAGCTTGTCGGTCTGACCAAGCAATTGCAGCGTATTGCGCGCGCCGGATACGTTGGACTTTGCAAGATGGCGCAGGCGATGGCGATTGAGCGCCATCATCGCGGTTTCGGAAATCGAGAAGAAGGCGGAGCAACACAACAGCAGCACGACGGCGCCGATTTGTGCCCAGAGCGGCCAAGAGTCCAAAGCGGGAGAGGGAGAACGGCGAAGCGCCCACTATAACAGAGGGGTTTGGCGCTTCTGCGCACGCGGCCGTTGGTTGCGCGGACAGCGCAACACCCCGCTGAACTGAGCGGACGATGCCGAAAGAAGCTTGGAATTGCTGTGCGGCGATGCTGAAAACTGTGCCGCAGAAATGATTGAAATACAAGAAACTGGTCGGGGTGAGAGGATTCGAACCTCCGGCCTCTACGTCCCGAACGCGAATTTCAAGCCCTGGAACAGGTTTTGCAATAGTGTAGCACGTCTAGCAAAATCAACAAGTTACGTGGGTTTTCGCACCCCTGCGCGTAGCTGCGCGCACCCCATATTTCACATGGAAAAATGCGCCGTTGGCACAGATTTGGCACAGATAATTTTTTAGTGGGTGCGACAGGCTGGTCGTGAGTTGGCGTGCCGGCCCGGGGAACCCCGTGCGGAGGCGGCGGCGTCGGGGAGCAGGGGCGCTGGCGGGGACAAGGGGCTTCGACTCGTCCACGGCGTCGACCGTGTGTCTCCCATGGCGCCCCCGGAGGAATGGCTCGCAAGGACGCCGTCGTTGTCGGGTTCCGGCAGCCGGGCTGGTTGCGGGGCGGCCGGCTCCACCTTCACTTGAGGGTTGTCGGCGCCCGTCCACGGCCCTTGATGCCGAGTTTCGGCACGAGACTGGACACCGTGGCCGGGATAGGCGCCCCTTGGTCGGAGCGACGGCCGGAAGAAGGCTAAAACCCATTCGCTGCACTGAGAGTTGCCCCTTGGAACCGCTCTCATGTCCATCACTCCATTTACCCCGATGACCAAGCAACACGTTGCTGAGGTCCTCGGTGTGTCTATCCGCACCATCGAAAATCTCGTCAAAGCGGGCCGGATGCCTGCTCCCGGCCATATCGGCGGCCGCGTGCTCTGGCACCCGGATACCTTTTATGCCTGGCTCGACCAGGCGCTGCGGGCCTCCTGTTCCATCACCGAGGGGCCCGATGTTTCGGAGCCTTCCCAGGAGGAGCCCGAGATGGGGCGAGCCAGCGAGGCGGTGGAGCCAATCGGTGCGCCTGCGCTGGCCATGTCGCAAATCGCGCAGCAGTGTGCCAACCCGGGGCGCCCATCCGGCGCGACCGCGCACGCACGCACGCGTCGGGCTCCCAAGTTGAGCGCGGGGGAGCGCATGCAAGCGCGGCAGGCTCGCAAACTCCAATGGGATGACGCTGACGGGGTGCGTTAATGCGTATGGGCGTGTCGTGGTCGGGGTGGAAAATGGTTATGACACCCGCGCCACCGGCGCTACCGCTCCTGTGCAATGCGTCTGATGCGATACGGCGCCAGTCTGTCGGGTCAGGTGCCTTGCGCCTGTGACCGGAAGCGGTAGGCCAAGCTCGCCTGCGTCGGATGTCATCCACGCAGTCGCGCTCGGATTGGAACAGCGTTCGACGCGGTTGCCGGGGGGAATCGGCTGGGTTGCGCGAACCGGGTGAGGGACCATGTCGCCGGGCAGGTTTCGATGGTCGCCGCGTTAGGGAGTTAGGGAGGGGCGAGCAGAAAAGGGGTGGGCATCCTGCTAGGGGATGCCCACGCCTTTTTGTGTTGGCCTGCCAGGTCGGGCGGGCGTCACGGCATGACCTCGTGACCCGAGGCCAGGAAATCGACCACGGCGCCGCGATGCGTGGTGGTCGACCCGACGGCCGGCGCCGGGGGACTCAAGTCGACGCTGCCGTCACTGGGTTGCGTTGGCCCCCGTTGGCGCTGCATCGAGCTTGTCCTGCCATTCGCCGGCCGCGAAGCGGTCGGCCCATTCGCGCGCATTCCTGGCGCTGGTCAGTCGGTACACGTAATAGGAACGACCGGATTTTTCCGTGTACTCGTGTGAACTGGTGATGCGTCTTTCGTTGTAGGTATCACGATAGATGTAGATATCACGAAATCCGGCCGACCTCAGGGCGGCATTGACTGACTGGACGGTGCAGCGTGTTGGCGGTGTGAATATTTTCATTGGGTTAAATCTGTTTTGTACGTCTGTTTGTCGGTCGCACTACGCATTAATCAATGCGCACGTGCATAATTGGTTGGCGCCAAGAGCTCCCCGCTAATGGAGCTGTGGCGTTGAAAAAATGTCGGACCACCGGCCTGCGAAGAATTGCTCCAGCCACTCCTGAGCGTCTACGCAATCTGTAAATCTCGTGAAGGTATGCGTTTCTCCAAAGATGTCGAGCATCTCGAAAATCATGACGATGTTGTCTCCCCAAGGGGCGTCATGAATTTCAATAAAGCCGTAGCCAATCGATGCGAATTCTTCATTGACTGATTCGGCGCTGTAATATCTGTGCGTGGTAGGTTGCATGTTGGGTTGAATTAAGTGATTTCTTTTGCGCGAAAAATGTTGTTCTTGCTCGGCTCGTTGAATTCTATTCGTGATTTTTTCTTTTGTTAAGGTGCTTTTTTAGATTCAAATAAATACAAATTTAATCAAATGAAAATCCGGTTGAATCAATTTTTTGGATTGAGGGCGTTTGTCTTCAACTGGGGCCATCAGTTGTTCTCCAACGCTCGGAAGCAACTGCCTTGCAGGGCCCCCGGTACGGCCAAGTTTGTGGCCGTGGCGCACACGACATAACGCCATTGCGCTGCGTGACGTGGCCAGGCCGACGGCAGGTTTGGTCGCTGCAAGGCGCTGGCTCAGCGCTCTGGTGAGAAGCGGCCCCGGTCGGGGCCGCTGAATGACGCTATCGAGAAGATTTGCCCTTGGACCCACGCGTCTGCGTCAGTCCGAGTGCGCGCAGGGCGCGCACGATAGTCGTGAAACTGCCGTGCCCCAATTCCAACCGGACATTGACCGGCCCAATAGGCCGCCCCTGCTGTCGCAGCGCCTCGCAAGCGTGTTTCACGTCGTCGACCGTAATGCCGGGGCGTCCGCCCACATTCTTTTTCCCCATTGATGACCTCGTGGTTTCGACCCATGTCGAACTCACTGGCGTATAGGCACCGAGGTCCTGTGGTGCGTCGGTACGGAGCTGGCGCGGCGTCATCACCCCACGCGCGGCTTCGCAGCAGCGGCGGGGGCGGGAGGTTTCGTAATCAAAAGGCGTTGCCTGCCTGCGCGCATGGGAGGACCATGCTTCTTATTGGCAACAACGAGAAACGGCGATATCGAGCGAATAGATGAATTACGTACCCGCGATAACGCGCGGTGCTCACGTGATTTGTGGAAGAGATTTCGGTGCGGTTGGCGGCAGCGATTCGCCGAATGTCTGGCGTGCTCGACGCAATCGCGTTGCCCCAATTCCTCGAAGCGCGAAGCGGGTCATCGTGCCACTGACCTCGCTCCCGCCTTCAATCGACTAGCGTGCAGTCGATGTCGGAAGAGTACGTTTTTCCTTTTATATAGGCTCGGCAAGCCGTACGTTCGCTATGAAAATCTTGTTTTTGGACTACGACGGCTGTCTCCACGCGGACGACGTCTATCTCGTCGATGGGGTACCGGTGATGCGTAGGGACGGCGCACAAATTTTCGAGCACGCAAACTTGCTCGCAGAAATGTTGTCGCCATATCCGGACGTCCAGATTGTGCTCAGTACAAATTGGGTTGCCAAACTGGGATTTGTTCGGGCCAAACTGTATTTGCCTGCAGTGCTACAGCAACGCGTTGTGGGTACCACTCACGAGTTCCGTAGCGACGGGGGCGACCGGCTTGACCTCGCGGGGTGGCTCGAGCTCGCCCGATTTGACCAAATCATGAGATATGTGCGCGGTAAAGGGCTTGAAGCCTGGTTGGCGCTCGATGACGACAACAACTGCTGGCCCGAATCGTTCGAACATCATCTTGTTTGCCCGATGCCCCGCCTCGGACTCGGGGATGCGCGCGTTCAGACTGAACTGGCGGACAAGCTCGCGCAAATGTGCCGCAGCGGTGGGCACTGAAGCCAGGTGACTGCCTTTTTCCCAGCCGACAGACCGTGAAATGAGAGGGCGTGACCCATGTTAAAGGTGACCGTTGAATTGTGGCCGGGCGGTAGGGAAGACGGTCGCCGAGTGTTGGCAACCGCAGACATCGCGCGAATAAGGAGCGGTGCGCACGCGGACTACGACGTGATGCTGAACGAGGAAGTTTTAGGGGAAGTGGACAGCGGCACTTTGCATGAGTACCCACGCTACGCCGCGAGCGTCTGGGACCTTGTTGCGCGCGGCGTCGCTGCCGCGCTCTCCGGTCGGGAAGAATTGCCGACCCGCCCACAATCGCCGCGCGTTCCCGTGCATTGGAGTGGTGATGTCCCTTATGTACGCATGCGAGAGATTCCAGAGCCGGCTCAGGCGCTATTTCGGCGGAACATGCATTCATCGACTCTGCCGGTCATTGAGGGGGAGTCGGAGCCGATGGGTTGCGCGTACGCGTGGGACCTTGAGGCCTTTTTGGCGGGGCATCGCTAGTGTTGGCTGAAGCCTAGCTGGGGGAACTCATGTCTGTATGGGCGGCACGTCCCGTTGCTGAAGTGCCAGAAATCGTGTTGCAAGCTTGGCGAATCTTGGAAACACCGGCGGGCGATAGGCACCTTGTCGGCTTTCGCCCGGACCGTGGAACCGGGCGTGTGAGCTCGGCAATCGTTAGCCTCGATATGCACGCACGTGTTGGCATAACGCGCTCCGGCCGCAGATACCTCCTCGAGGGTCCGCCGGGCGCCGCAGTTGAGCACGGCGACTACGTGTGGTCGACCTGGTGCCGGGTCAACCGGGTTAGTTGCTATTGCGACGTCACCAACGACCTCCTCCTGAACTCTTAGTGGTAACGAAACCTCATGGCGGCGGAATTATTTGCGAGGGGCTACAAAGCTTGGTGCTCGCAACGCCCCGACGTCTATGAGGCGGTCGGATATATCGACGGTTATGAAATTCATTTCACTTCAGACACGCCCGATGCTGGAGAGCGGCAGTTTCGTCATATCGCCCAGCACGGGAGCGTCAGCTAAAGAGTTCGGCGGACAGGTATCACGACGTTTCCTTTGGTTGGATGCTTTACTGGCGTTGTGGTCCGTGCCAGCAGCGATAAGTCGGCATCTCAGAGTCATGGCACGTCGTTGACGCTCGGGCGGGGCATTGCCGCAATGAAATGGCTATTACAGTTCGCAGCGTCTCAAGAAAACGTCGACCGCGTTGCGACGCGGCTTGCCATTGTCGTCGCAGTTCTCGGGGCACTGGTTGCCGTAGTGACAATCGTGGCCATCGTTGCGAAGTAGTCGCCACTGTCGCCGCTTGCGATGAGGTCACATCATGGGACGCTGGCGAATGAGAGGCGCTGAATCCTCCGAGGCCGGGGCCGTACTGGGCGACCTGCTGCCGACAATCGCAGAAGCAGCCACTCGGCTGTCGGCAGCTACGGTGTCTCGCTCGCTTCACTCTTGTTTGTCGGGCAGATGCCGCCAAGACTGCTCACGCCATTGCTGGCTTTCGTCGAGACCAATCATGCCGTGAGCCAAGAGCGCGTCGACATGCGCCTTGGACACTGTGTAGCCGTGTCGGAAGCGGAAGTGGGCGGAATCAAGGAGTGCAGTTCCGAGGTCGCCGTCGATAAATACGCTTTCCTCCTCCGCTGCAATTCGCAGATTCTCGACGGCCAGGCGGAGTGGCTCGTGATACCAGTGTTCCTCTAGTACGTGGTTGGTGAACAACCAGTCATCGACGTCCCAGACTTCTAGCAAATGGTGGTTCAGGCTGTGCAGTTGAGACCGAAGTTCTTCTTCGGCCTCTTGGGCATCGTCGTCGGCTCGGCCAATAAAATTTCCGCCATTTTGATTGATGGTGACACCCTGGTAGATGCGTTCTGCTAGTGCCAGAAATTCCGACGATTCCAGCAACTCGGCAAGCGCTTTACCGCTGACGTTCGCAGGGATGCTGTAACGGCGAGCTCGCTGGTATGCGACGGCTACCGGGACTGCATTGCCGATTTCGCTGTAATAACCGACGTCTATAGCACCGTTCCTGCAGTCGATTTCGATGTATGCGGTTTGGGGTTCGAGTTCGCTAGCATAGCGGCAGTACAGCGGTGCTGATTTACTACGAAGCTCGTCGATATCAAATTCAAAATCCAAGAATGTTTTGATTTCCATTGCCAATCCATTAGTGTTATTGGTGCTCCTGTGCGAGGAGTTAATTCAATTTAACGCTACGTGGATTGGGTGGCAATGGGTTGTGAGGGGAGTTTTTATTTTTAAAAGATAGACAAAGATAACCAAACATATCCAAATGCAATCGTTGTGCAAGCGCAACAACTGTATTTGCAAGGATTGTTCCGGAGTGTCTGTGCGCTTGATAGCGGGACGGACGCCACGCAACTGAGGGACCGGCCGTGCGTGGGGGGGCGGCAGAGTTGACGGCGCTTATGCGCGAAACGGATTGCCGAGTTCGTCGGGCTCTGGCTCACCGGCGTTGTCTGTCGCAAGGAAGGGGATGAGAGTTCTGCTAGAGCGCGCGCTCGCCGACGACACCTCTGAGCAGGGGGCTTGAACTGCTAGCAAGTCGTGCAGAAGTTCGTCGAGGAAGGCCCTCATCACCGTACCGGTGATTATCGCTTCCTGGCAAGTTTCTCGCACATCTCGGTGACCCAGCGACGAACAAAGTCACGTCCGTCCCCGTCCAGCTTTGCCAGCATCTTGGAGATGTCCACGGCCTCATCCGCAGGTCGGCCCGTCGTAGTTCGCAGCAGTGACTCCAACGGAACGTTGAACACGTCTGCCAGTTGAATCAGGCGCGGCAGTGGCGGCAGGGTCGAGCCCCGCTCGAAGCGGCTGATGGTCTCCTGTTCGACGCCGAGCAGCTCGGCCAACTGCTCTTGGGTCAGCTCGCGGGCCATCCGCTCCCGCGCGATGGCTTTGCCCAGCCGGTTTGCAACTGCCTGTATCCGATTCGCTGTCGCCATTGCCACATCTGTTGTCGTGTAACGACATGGAGTGTCTGGCTGGCGCGCAAACAAGTTAACGACATAAAATATGGCAAAACAACATTATGTGTATGTTGAGCGGGCCGCGATGCTCACTCAGTAGGGGGAGTCCAAATGACGCGGGCAAAGCCACTGGGCAATGCCTGAGCGTCGTTGCGACCCGGCCGATAACAGGACCATGAGGGGTCAAGACAAAAATGAAGCATCTACTGTTGGCTGTTCTGGTTGCAGCCATGGGCACAGGTTGTGTCGCGCCGAATAGCGCCAGGCGGCCCACCACCACGGTGGCTTCGCAGCCCCAGAAGCCGGCCTTTCTTCCTACACCTCAGCCTGTTGGTGTCAACAAGGACCACTGCTATCTGAATCATCCAGCACAACCGAGGGGCTTGCCGAGCTTCGAGGGACTGGTTCTGCACGGCGGCATCGTGAACGGAAGCCAGTTCTACGCGTGCGCTCCGGGAGCGGCTCTGCAAGTTCAATCCGCCGATGAAGAGTTGATTGGGGAACTCATCACGTATGTGTGCGACCCGAGCAAACCGGTGACGAAAACTGCTGGCTGGACGGAAGGTACTGCAGGCGCGTTTTGCGCCTATCGGGATAACGGTATTCCGTCGTACGTACGCAGACTCCGCATCCAGGTTGTTCGATGAGCAGCGAGGGAGAGCGATGCCGATTCTGAATCGCGGCGCACTCGCATGCGGCCTGCTTTGTTTGGCTTCGCACGCTTTCGGCGCGGCAGCCGTGGCTGGTGCCGACACGCCGGAAGGGATTGCCTACTATTTCGTCGGTAGCCAACCCACTGTGGCCAAGGCGCGAGAATTGGCCTTGCGCAACTGCCGCAATGACGGCGGAACAAAGAGAAAGTGTTCCATCGCTGGTGCTACCGAGGGACCGAGATACTGGGCCGTGTTCCATGCAAGCAATGGTGCAATCGGGCTGGCTTGGAACCGCGACCGGCAAAAGGCCATCGACGAAGCGCATGCCGAATGTGGCAAACGCGGAGAGTGCCCAAACGAGGCCGCGCACGTCTGGTACGACGAGGGTCAGACGGTCGTGCAGGCGCCAGTGTCCTCGGGCAACTGCCGGCCGCCCACCGGCAAGGTTTTGCGGTCCGAAACGTACTGCGAGAACGGCGATTGCACAAGGCGATTTGAGAATGGCTGCGTTGTCCGTTTTCAAGCCGCCTATTGCTACGACCCGCTCGAGCAGAAGTTCGTGTGGAAGCCGGACGGTTGTTGAGAAGACCGTCGACGCCGACTCGATACGTCTCACTCAAGAAGCGGAAGGGGGGCGGTGGATTTAGCGATGCGCCTGCGTTACCGACTTCATCTTGGTGACGCCGTTCGGCAGATAGTTGCCTGCGGGGTAACTTTTGACCGAGCTATCGAGGACGCCAGGATTCCTGCGGCCGATGTCGAGTGGTTCCGCCAGATGTTGAATACGGAACTCCAGTATCTGGCGACCTACAACTATGCGCGCTTCAGACTGTCGGGCGAGGAGGTGCAGGATTGGATAGACAGAGGCCGGCCTCGATAACGCACATGGTCATGGAGTGGCGCATGAAACTGGAGGAAGTCGTCGTCGACGCGATTGCACAAGCGTTGTTGAAGCGATTCGACAAACTCAGTCGACCGAGCGTCGTCGCGGTTATGTCGATGCCCGCTACGGCAGTGGGGCATGAGTTCAAAAAGGCGCTGCGAGATGAACTCAAAAAACGGCGACGAACTGCCAAGGGCAGGCGGCTGAAGAGTGCCTAGTGCTTGTGGTGAGGCGAAGAAGCTGTCGGTATCTCTGAAGTGTGACGAGCACTGAATCCCCCAACGCAGGGTCTGCATCCATGTACAAATTTCTGCTTGCTATTGTGGTTGGCCTGGCGCTGGAAGGCTGCTCAGTTACCCGCGATGGCGTCCGCCTGGGAGTCGGGCCATCGACATCCGATATCGATAACGCTCGAAGCCAGCTTCAGCGAAATGCGGAGTCTTCGGCGGCGAAAAAGGTTGTCGCCGGGGCGTTGAATTCTCAAGCCACGGCAGGGCTGATTCTGGTGGGCGCAGTGGGGCCGTTACGCAAGCTTGACGAAGCTGAGCGTAACAAGGCCTATGCCGAGTATGTGCAGATTGCAGAGAAGTGGCATCCCGGACAGCCGGCCATCGTCTCTCAAAAGGACTTCGTTGCCGAAGTCGGCGGTTGGACGTCGATTGAGACGTTTAGCGTGCCCGGACTCTTTAACCTGCGTGCGCCGGTGGTGGTGCGCAATGCCGACCTGGACACGATTGGCTTTGCCTCCACCGCAGGGTCGATGTTTCTCGGAACGACGGGAGACCTTGTTGCCGCCAAGTCGAATCTCGATGGTCTTGTGCTGGTTGACCGCGTGCTGTGTAAGGACTCGGCGGCGGACTACCGTGATTGTGCTGCTCAATATCAGAGAGGGCGTTTCGACTTGTCGTCGGGCGCCGAGCTCGACCGCAGCATGAAACCCAAAGAGGACGGTGTACATATCGACACAATCACCTTCAAGGTTCTGCCCGCTAAAAATTGATGGGTAAGGACGCGATAGACGAGCACTTGGTACGAGTTGTCGCAGCATCCTGCTGTCTTCGCAGCGATGCTTGCGCTAGATTGATTTCACAATAAGGACAGCACATGAGGGGTAGTCGTACTGCAGCATCCGTATCCGCAATTGCAATGGCCGCCGCGCTGGCTGCATGCGGCGGTGGCGACAACGGCACGTCGTCGAGCGCTGGGGGCACGACGAGCACGGGTACCACTGGCGGCACGAGCACCGTTGCGTCGCAATCCGCCGCGACGGTAGCGAGCTTGGGCGCGACCCCACTGTCCACCAGTTCCACCCAGGATATCTACGACCTGACGGCCGCTATCGGCGATAGCTGGCGACTGACCGTCGACACTACCAACCCCAATGCGCCGACCTTCACCATCACGGTTCAATCGACGCAGTATGGGCTGAGCAGCACGAGCGCGGCGGCCGTCACCAAGACAGTGAACGGCGATTTCGTCTCCTACACGGGCTCGGGGCTCAACGTCACCGTCGACACGCGCACGAAAACCATCACAGGCACCGCAACGGTGGGCGGCAAAGCATCCACGGTGACCGGCACCGGCTACAGTGCGACGGATGGCACCAAGCTGGCGGGAACCTACGCCTATGCCGGGCGTACAACGAACACCGACGGCACTTCTCCATACCTCGCCGCCGGCGAGTTCAACATCGCAAGCGATGGCGCGACCGTGACGGTTTGCGAGAACGGTACGTTCAACGGCACTGGCTGTACCGCAGTGGGCAACAACGTCCTCACCACTCGCAACCTGACCATGGCCTACAACGCAACGTTGCCAGGGTTCGAGCTGAAGTCCAGCGGCACCCGCGTCGGGGTCGTACGTGTCGCCGCCGGTGACCGTGGCCCTGTCGTGCTCATTGACTGGTTCAACACGACGAGCTCCCCAGTTCGCACGGGCATCCTCGGTGGCGTGAAGCTGGCGACGCTGGCCGGTAACGAGTTCGATGGTTCGTGGGTCTGCTCGGATGGGTTGACGCCGACCGTGAGCGGGACTGCTGTCACGGCCGGCGGCGTGCAGTACGCCCTCGATTACAACAAGCTGCCCGTCCAAGCGACCACTGGCTATTCGGCCCTGGGTTTCAACGGCGTCGCGGCCGTGATGTCGAGCGCCACCTATATCGGTCACTTCGTCTTGCCACTGTCTGCGAGCATTGCGCTCTATGGCAAGGTAGGTACCAACTTCCTGGCAATCTGCGCCAAACGGTGAGCGCGGCCGCGCCGTCCGAAGTGAGGTGAGCCCGGAACACCCCAGGGGTTCGGGGCTCGCACGCGGATGTCATTTCGGCCGCAGTACAGCAGGGAGGCTGGGTTGTTGACTGCTGATGCCGCACCGCGCGATACGCGGTCGGCTACCTGGCAATCATGGCCACGATGGTTGCGATGGCGACTGGCACGCCGAGCAAGGCAACTCCAATCGCGAACCGCATCGCGACTCGGTCGATGTTCTCTTGTGACGCAGCGAAGCGAAGTAGCTTGTCCGTGAGTTTCATACCAAGAGCTATCACCGAAGGGAGGATGTTTCTGGAGCCGTCATTACCGCACACTTACTGTTTTGCTTGCAGCGAAGAAAAGCGCGGAGGGGGTGGTGCGACGCACAACCATCGGAATCATCATGGCAGTAGCCGGACAGTTCATGAGCGGTGTCGCGGTCTTTGCAGAACTTGTCGTCGCGCCTGCGCAAGCTTGTGACCCTGCCACCGTGAATGTCTGGCTTGCCACGGCGGCCATGGGGCCTTTGGTTGTTCTGGTTGGCGTCGCGTTTTATGTGGATGGACGGAGGAAGCAGTCCGGCGAATGGGACGCATGGCTGGCTGCCGAGAAGGATGCGAGGCGCAGAGCCGGCGAGCAGTAGAGGCTATGTAGTACTTGGAGGCAGAAGACGCTCATGCGATACCAGTTCACGCTCCGGTTCACGCTGCCCCCGTCTGACGCTGGCCATGACGATATTGTGGAGCGGTTGGGCGCAATAGGTTGCACCGATGCACTGGTGGGTATTGGTGTTGCTGGATATGTCTGCCTCGAATTCTGTCGCGAAGCGACATCAGCCACCGAAGCAATTCGTGCGGCGACGACCGATGTGAAAGCCGCCGTTCCCGGTGCAATTCTCGTCGCGGCCGAGTCGGAGTCGACAACAGGAGCACGTATCGGCATCGCAAAGGAGACCGGCGTATGAAATCAGAGACGGTTCTTATCGATGCGATTGAACAAGCGTTGTTGACGCGACTCGATGTGCTGAATCGACGTCAACTTGTCACTGCGCTATCGATTCCTGCGAATGCTCTTGGGCGAGAGTACAAGAAGGGGCTGCGAGCAGAGCAGCGCAAACAGCGTCGGGCCACAAGACGGCGGCAGCATGGAGGAGACGCGTGCATCTGAGTGCAGAACAAATACGCGCGCGGGAAGATGAGTACATCCGACGCAAGCAGGCGGAGGGGCTTGCTTGGGACACGCTTGAATTCAGCTACCTACGACGAGAATTGCGAGCAGACGTTTGGGACGCTGGTGGCAGCCTGCTGCCGGAGGCGGACGATTGACTGCATGGTCCGGTTGCCCCATCCGCGACAAGCTTGTTGCGGCACCCTCGCAGACGCTGGTGAGCATTCGCGAAGCCCTCGGCGGCAGGTGAATCAATGTCTCGCCGCAAAAGACAAAGCCGCCAACTAGGCGGCTTTTGAGGTTTGTGTCGGAACGGCGCCCGCAGTATCCCTTAGAGGCTAACGAGACTAGCTTTTTCAGCAGTTGGGCACCTGGTAGCGGCTTCCGCGAGATGTGTCGCGACGGCATGCCCATTGTGTCGTTGGATAGCGATGTACGACACGATAGAATCATTACCGCAAAGGCTACGTACAAGCGGGTGCAAAAAACGTAGCGCCACCTGGCCATCCAGGTCCCGCCTGGAGTGGAAGTTCTGCGCAAGCGTAGATAGAGAACCCCGCCTACGACGGCTGCCTCTTGGCAGCCGTCGGTCTTTGGGGCGTGGATGAATCCATCATCCACCATAAAGCGCCGATAGCGCCCAGTTGAGACGCCGACGCAGGATGTTCCCGGTGGCACTCCGAGCGTCGGGAGGCGAATTTGTCCAAACATTGCCAGTGCTCAATCGAAGTCGATGCGCGACAGTGAGCTTGTCGTCGGGATGGTCCTGGCGGCTCACTTAGGAGATTGAAATGAACGCATCCAACCAACCCGTGTACCCCGCGAACAAGCCCAGCGAGACGGGTAAACCGTCCGGCGGCGGTCGTAGCAACAACGTGCCGAAGGGCAAGTAAGCCCCAAATCGGTCAATGTCGCTACTAGGCGGCATTGACCTGCGGTAGCGCTAAGGCTTTCACTTCTTCGCCGTGCTCGCGGTGGTAGGCGAGCCAATATGGATAGCGGTCGGCCACCCAGGCCTCGAAACTCTTATGGCCAAAGGGGTAGTCCGGCCACGGCCATATCTTGACGACTTCGGGGCTGTCGGCCGCTAGGTGGGCAGCATCGACCAAGCGCTGCGCATAGTGGCCCAGCATGTTCAAGTTCTTGGCACACCAAAATTGCGGGTAGAGGAGTTCGTCCGACCGCTTCAAGCCATAGGCGTCCAGTAGGACGTGAAGGGTTGCCAAATCCGGACTATGTGTGCCGGCGCTCCAGCGATTGAGCGTGCTTTGGTCCAGTCCGGTCCGACTGCCTTCAAAGCTCGATAACACCCGCCCGATACTGTCCTTGCCCAGTCGACGTTGCAGCTCGTCATAGAACAGGCTGGTCGGATTGCGGCCAGGACGCGTGCTGGATGGCATCATGCAACTGAATACGGAGTCGCCGCCGGCAGCCAACTGCACATCCCACGCAGCCAGATAGCCCAGGTGAGCGTCCACGCTCATGGCGAATATCAGCGCGCGCAAATCGTCGAGCTGACTTGCGCGCCTGAACGCTTCGTACGCCTCCGGCCACAGGAGGTGCTTGAGCAATGGGTGCGTGGCGATGTAATCAGCAGTGCTGGGAAGGTCTCCGGCCAGGCCCATGTGCAACGCCGTGATGCCGGCACGCTCGAGGGCTATGAGGTAGAAGTGATGTTCCCTCCAGTCTTCCGGGCCCGTATCGAATCCGCGAAAGAGCCATTCAAAGCGGCTCCGCTCCTCCACCTTGGCTTTGGCAGCAGCGTCCCCTGCCAGTGCACGGTTGAATTCCTCCCACTGCGGTTGGCCGCCAAGCTTGGCGGAGAATTCTTCGAGCACGCCTGCCATCAATCGCATGCCTTTCACCTCATCCTGGCGCTCCTTCCGGAGGAAGCGAGTCAGGCGCTTCCAGGCCGCCGCGAGACCCAGAGTCGTGATTTCCCGCTGGGTGCCTACGCTGTATAGCTTCAGGTGCACATCTGGCGAGAACGCGAAGAGGCCAACTCGAGAGGGGGGGCCGGCTTACCCTCGAACGGGGTGTGGAAAACTGCGTTTGACCTTGCTTTCTTGGACATGGACTTCCCGAGCTGCTAGTCGCAAACCGACGTAGCGTTGACGGCGAACGTGTTCAGCAGCTTTCAGTATCTGGCGCGACGCCGACGCGTGCAACCCGCCCCACCTAGTCGCCAATCGCGCGCCCTTTGAGAGCAATTCGTCGTGCTAGGATTCTTCGACCCGAATGGAGGGCTTATGGCAGACCTGAACAGGCGACGCGTTGCAAAGAACCATGAGATTGCGGTCTCGCTCAGCGGCGACGGTGAGAGGGCATCTATCTTCGTGAAGACTCCCAGTGGCCGAGGTACCCACGAGGTTGTCGAGATAAGTGCCCTGCTGGATGGCGGCATGTCGGAAGGCGAAGCCCTGGACTTCATTGCCAAGGTGGTCGAGATTGGCGTGATGAGTAGCACCGAATTCGGCAATGGCTGATGCACTTACTGATGAAATGCCCAGCGCCCGAGAGTTCACGTTGAAAAAGCTTGTCGATGTCAGCGAGTCCGACCTTCGACAGAACGCCGTTTGGGCTTCGTACTACGAGCCAGACGACTTCGATACGCTGGCCGCTCTCGGGTATGACCCAAATGCGTGTAGGGAGAAGCTTGAGGCAATTGATTTCGCCGATTCGTACGTCTTTCCTTTGCCTAACTCGGCGCTCGCCGCATCCTTCAAATATCTGTACTGCGCGGTTGCAGCGGTAACAAGCCATGGTCGTACGTTACTGGGCTACCGGACCGGGCCCGCACTCTGCTTGTATTGTGGTGAGCATCGGTTTTGGTTCAACCCCAACGCGGCAGAACTTTCGCACGCGCAAGCGGACGGCTTGGCGAGCTTGCTTGGCGGCGAGGATATTTTCCCGGTTGCCCTTACAAATCTCGCATCAATGACTCGTGAAACGTTCGCGCTCAATCACAGTGCGTGAATGAGCCACAAATCCGGGCAAGCCTGTGAGGCTCCTGCCCGCCAAATGCGGCCGCTCATGGATTCTTTGGCTTCGCTTTACTAAGAATGCCGCTCGAAACAGTCCACTTCGATAGCATCTCCGGCGTAACTCCTTCATCGAAGAACCGTCGTCGGGTCACCCTCTTCAACTTCACCGCTGGCGCGCGCATAGAGTATTCCGTGCCCGCGCCTGGCACACCACGATTGTTGGCGGGCATGACAATCACGGCTTTCCTTGAGGAAGAGGGCAACTGGCAGACACTCGTGGGCTGGCGTGACCATGCGAACGGAGCGATTGTGTGCGATAGCGCAGCGGAGGAGACATTCCTATGTCTCGCCTTGCCTCCAATACTCCTGTTCCTCGCGAGCACCGCTTGGCGACAGCCGGCCAGCCTGTTGGCGGTCGTTATCTTGGCGGCCTACCTCGTTTGGGCAATCAAACGCGTTCGAATGGTGCGACACGCCCGCACTTTGCTGAAGGCATTGCCATTGCCAAAAGCCATCGTTTAACCGCCGTCCGCTCTCGGCCGCGAACGGTCGCTCCGGTATGCATAAAATGGCCGGGCATATTGACCAAGTTAGCCTCTGATGGAACTAACAACCGAGCAAGCAAAGGAAATTGCCCAACGTGCCATCACCGAGGCAGGTTGGGACAGCAACGAAGCGATTGTTGTCGACGAATACACCCAAGAGTTCGATGTCGGCTGGGTCTTCTGCTACCAGTCAGCCCGTTTTCTCAGAACGGGAGAATTTGGTTTCCAACTGGTCGGAAATGCCCCCTTCTTTGTTAGTCGCCTAGATGGGTATGCCGCTTTCATCAGTTACCTCAGACCCGTTGTCGAATCCATCGAAGCATTCCGCGCCTGCGGAGATGCGAATGCATATCAAGTCGCGCAGGTTCGCCTTACGGGATGGTTGCCGGGAGCACAGAAGGTGGAAGCGACACGGCTGATTCGCAAGTTCGCGCCGCTAGGTCTTGAGGAGGCCAAACGAGCCGTCGATTGTTGTCTGGCCTCGCAGAACACCGTCATCGAAACCTCTGACGTAGCGTCTGCGAACTGCCTAGTAGCCCGCCTTGCAGAAATTGGATTTCTCAGTGCCGTTGTGTATCGCACTGCGGTTGCATAAAACCATGTCCCTCGCACCATCAATCAGCTCATCAGATGGCGGCCAGTTGCCCGAATTCGCCGGGTTGTGGCAGTGTTGCAGTCATTCTAGATTGGCGGAACTTTGCTCTATGACTGGAAGCGACTTCTGCGCGCGCGCCGTTGCTTACTTGAAGCCCATGGTGCAAGACTCATCACCCGCAATTTCGCTATCGCGAGGGGATTCCCCCGTTTTTCAGCCTTTTACTGACGACCTGCGGCTTTCGTACCTCGTGGACGCGGACAGTCATTTCGAGTACGTCCAACATCGGCACCTGGACCAAGAAGGTGTATCAGTTGACCAGCTCCACTCGATGGCTGTTTCGAATCTTCAGGCCCTAGCTGAAGAAAAGCTGGTCGTCCGCGAGTACGGCGCCATCTATGTCGCACTCATGGGCGGCAACTTCGAAGCTAGTCTTCTTGCGCTTGATGTCATGTGGAATCACTGGTGCGCGCAACTTGTTCGGGAGCGTTTTGTTGCGGTTGCACCAGCACGTGACCTGCTCGCATTCTGCGACTCATCTTCGGCGCAAGGTCTAATGGAACTTCAGCAGGTCGTGGAGCGTTCTGAAAATTGCGACCACAAGCTGCACCCTTACTTGTATCAACGTGCAGGCGCTAGATGGCAGCAAGTCATCCAATGAAACTCGAAGTCGAAGGTAAAGCCGGCATTAGCAATCCGACTGCGGCGCAGGTCGCTAGAGCGATTCGGTCGCTCAAAAGCTATGGGCGGTCCTCCTATGCCTCTTTGACGAATGAGTCAGGCAACTACGTCCAGGTCGCCGGTGGTGGCATAAGTTGCATGGTTGAGCTATTCGACGTGCCGACAGAGGTTCGCTCCAGGGCATTCCATGACAAGCCGAACGCCGCCCGCCCTGGTGGAACCATCCTGGTCTTCGGAGCCGGCAACATTCCGATGCGCTCCGACGAGTGGTTCATGGCGAACCAGGTTGTCGAAATTTTTCTTGCGTTCCACGCCACTGCGCCATTTCCGAGCTACGTCAGTTGGCGTCCGGCGCCGGGGTTTTAGCCGCCGTCCGCTTTCGGCCACGAGCGGGTGGACCATGCGTTAGTACCCTCCAACGTTGGAAGTACATATGCCAAGATATTCTCAGGACTACCTTATGCAGTTGCTGGCGAGCTCGGAATTTGACGCGCTTGTCGAGCTTCAGGGCATCTTGTTGAGTTGGCCCGGCATTGACGCGCGCAAGCCCGACTACGGCGCTCCTCCCTCTGCTTTTGCGTTTATCGAAGCGCTCACCTGGTTCTCCCAGACGATACGTTCTGGGGCCTGGACATACTTCGAGGCGGTGCCGCTCGAAAAGCAGACGGCCATGCTGGGTGCGCTTCGAGTTTTGGCGCCACCAGAGGTTACTCAGATGTACAAGCTCGGAATGGAGCACTGGCGAGATGCCGACACAATGAAGAAGCTTGACTGTTGGGTGATGGACAATGAGTCCACGTGCAACGCTTGGCTCCGCGCTCTGGTACAGCTACATAAAAACGAGCTTATTCCTATGTGCGAGGCTTCATGACGAGCAGCATCTGTGCGGCGTGAGAACTGTTTGCAGTGCGCCTGGCTGAGGCGGGCCGCCGTCGCGGTGGCAGGCAGCAGTCGGCCAGGAGCGGTCGCTGACACTACGCCATGGACCATTGCCCCGACGCCCCTGGCTGGCTGCCCATTCAATGCGCTGAAGTTTCGCCTTAAGCCAGCATCCACTCCAACCGCTACTGACCTGTTCAATACCTATATGGTGAACCCGCCATGAGACAGAAAATATCTTCTGATTCGGAAGTCAACCGCCTATTCGAGCGCGCATGCACGAATATGCAATCACTATTTGGCTATTCTGAAGCTGCCGCGTGGTCGCTGTTGGCCGAATACCATCGATTATTTACCGATAAGTCGTACTGCGAAGAATTGGGGATTGGAGTTCAAGACGACGATTTCTTCTTTCACGAGGCCCCGATGGGAATGGCCTTACGAGTACACTATTTTGTGGGTCTCAAAGGTACGCCGAGCCAGAGCGATTTCCTAGACTGGCGGAGAGATACCGTGAAGCGCTTGAAGGAGTAGTAGCTTGGCAGTCTGCCGTCGTCCGCTTTCGGCCAAGAGCGGTCATCGACACCGATAGAGAGAGTGTGGAACTTATGAAGGTAAGGCAGCGGAAGGTCGAACGTGCGCTCGCAATGCTTAGCGGAATCCTATACATCGTTTGCTTAGCTACGCCCGCATATCATCCCGCAATGGGTTATGCCGAAGCCGGGGTTTATTACGGCTGGGCAGCTCTATTGCTTGGACCTATTGGACTCTTCGCCGGTCACTTTTCATGGTTGGCGAACCCAATACTATGGAGTTCGTGGATTGCACTTCAGAAGGGCCATTTTTATGCTGCTTTTACCACTGCTGTTGTTGCGATAGCAGTGGCTCTCACGTTTCTTGCCGGAAAGACAATCGCAGTGGGAGACTCGGGCGAATTCCCGTACGAAGTGCGCTTCGGCTACTACGTTTGGCTCGCCAGCATTGCGCTTGCAGGAGCCGTCGCAGCGATTCACATTGTCCGGAGAGACATCAAGAAAGCAGCGGCTGTAGCCACTCGGAGCTGAGACCTCAGAATATGCCGATGATGACCAGAGCTCCCTTGTTACTGACTGCTTCGGTCCTAGCATGCGGTGGCGTCGCTCATGCAAGTACCGATTGCGGCAATCCTGTTACCTCGGCCGATGTCGCGGAATGTGCTGACCGAGAGAATTTGGTAACTGGGCAAAAGTTGGGCGCTGTCTATTCGCAAGTTCTCATGGGCCTGAGGAAGGTCGACAAAGAATACGGTCACTCATACCCCAATCGCCCGCCGTTGCACGCAGCCGAAAGCTTCGCGGCAGCACAACGCGCATGGCTGAACTTTCGTCGCCAGTCGTGTCATGTCGAGGAGCTTGTTGTTCGCAATAGCAACCCGAGTAGGGGCGACCAATCAGCTATTGCAGTCGCCGCTTGCGAGAGCAGGTTGTCGTCCGCGCGAGTGGCCGAGCTGGAGAGCTTAGTCACCACGTATGACATTTCCGCCAGCAAGGACGACCGCCAGTAGCGGCGAAGAGGTAGCCACCGTCCGCCTTCGGTCAAGAGCAGACGCTGCAGCCCCTTGGAATACAGAAGCGCTACTTTCGTGTGCACCGGCAGTGTGTTCGACCTTTGACACAGAAAGTACCAGCGCACCGCTAGCGGTGCGCTGGGTAACTTCCACTTGCCCAATGGACCAATAGATGGACTTCATCGAATCGTTGAAGCGGTTATGGACACCTCCAGCGAACCCTGAAGATTTGAGCTCTTCCACGAGAGCATTGCTCGCACGGCTTGAGGCGGTAGACTGGTTTGCCAACGTTGGCATGCCGATGGATGTTGGACCAGACATACAGCAGCTCTCAGGGTGGTCAGAGGCGATTGAAGTTTGCTCTTCGCCTCAGTCAGAGGATGCGGCCTTGGAGGCGCAGAATGAGCTCACCATGAAATTGCACGCTCGTCACCTCCAGGCCTATCAAGCTTGGAACTCCAAAGTACTGAGACTCAAGCCAATTGTGGTCAAGCTCGTTGCCACTAAATTGGCAGCGCCTTCGACGCGAGCCAGCGTTCCGGATGACATAGAGCGGGCGTTTGGAGACTCGGTACGCTGGGACCTGCTCGGGCTATGCATGTCCTATGAGTACGAACATTTGGTGCCAGTCTCAAAGTACTACACACTGGTTGAAGAGCAGTACTTGGCTGGCCGCTTCCCGTGCGGCTGGGTTGGCCAAGTGCCGGACGATATGGCGGGGTCCTTCGAGCTAGGAAAGCTGGCCGTCCTATAGAAAGCTTTGCAGCGGGAATCGTGGGAGATGATTGATGGGTGTAGCACTTGCAGGAATTGCGTTTCGTTCAAAGGACGCGAGTCAGTCGGTTGAGGCGTTGGTATCGAATCTATTCGCGTCTCCATGCTACGAAATCGCGGCCCCTCGCGGGCGGGAGTTTGACATCCGCCGTCCTACGGACGTGATGGTCGAGTTCTTCGATGACGTATGTTTCGTCTACAGCGATGCGTTGATTTGGGACGTTCTGGACAACCCGGATGCGGATGTCGGACATATTGCAGCCAAGCTGGGCAACCCGGAAGTCCTTCTCGGATTCTGCCATTACGATTCGGGCGGCTCATATGGGTACGTGTTTGTCGAAAATGGGGTTCGGACTCGCTCCCGTCTGCAAACGACCGACTTACCCAATCACCCTCCAATCCAGGAGCATGGAGTTCCGAAGGCATTCGAGACACGCTGGCTATCAGCACCGTCTTATCTCGAAGAGGACGAATCCGCTCCACCCGAAGACCTCGTTCGAGTCTATTACTTGGAAGCGGAAAATCTCCACGTAGCGGACTTCGCGTTGACCAGTCACCTGCTATACGAGGCGCTCATCGAGAACTTCGGAGTTTGCCCGTGGGGTTCGGACGCACGCTCCAAGCCACGCTTCTTTAAGCTGGGAACGAAGGCGACCGAGTCAACCCCGTCGAACGAGGTGGTCGATAAGGCAAACGGAGAAAGAGATTCCGAACAATCGAAAGCCTTCGGCACGCCCGGCCAAATGTCACATGGAACGTCGAAGCGTTTCAGCCTAGCATCCGTGTTGAACCTGCTGCGCAGGCGTTGAAGTTAGCAGTCCGCACTCGGCCAACAGCGGACCTACGCGTATGGCGACAAACATGGGACGAGAAACGAAAGAGCTAGTAGAGGTGTTAGCTATCCGCTTAAGGGATGTGGTGTGAGTGCCGGCGCTCTATGCTTGGAGCACTTAGCGCCGGCCCGTCGGTCACATCCGATTCAGGGTTGCGCCGAGCAAATCCCCCATTCGCTTGACGCCATCCCCCGAGCGCATCCCGGAGTAATGCTTTTCGACCGTGGATTCCCTGTCATTCAAGACGAGAGCAGCCGTTTTGATGTCTCCGTCTTCGCTCTTAAGGATGGCCGTCGCTACGATGTGTCGGAACGAATGGGGACCAATGCCGTCGCTGCGCAGCAGGTACCTTTTCGTCAGCGCATGCACTCGGCGACTCAGGTACAGGGAGGGGAAGTGCTTGGGGTCGGGTGAACTGTCCGTTTGGTCGACGCTCCTTCCAGAATAGCCATTCCCTTTGGCTGCGACGAGGAAGACCAATTCCGTCGGATTGCGCATCAACGAATCACGATGGCGGAACAGATAGCGTTCCAGGTCACGCGTTGCGCTAGCATGGACCGGCGCGTCGTAGTCACGCACAGCCGGTCCTCGGCGGTTCTTGAGCAGATGCTTTGGGACGAAAATCCACCAACTGCCGTCGGTACGCTTGTATAACGCAGGACGGTTGTCAGCCTTGCGGCCATCGACGAATTGAGGTGAGTAGCACAGTGTCGCGACGTTCCGGATGCGAAGTGCATTGGTTGTCAGCAGTTTGATGAGCAGAATGTCGCGCGCCCAAATTGCTTCATCGACGGGATTCCCAATCGGGCGGTCGAGACGCATCCGTTGCATCATGTCGGCGACGGCCTCAAGCGGGTCATCGAGCTCGATGACAGGGGTCAACGGTTCGAAAGGGTTGCGGCTGGGTCGCACTTGAGAGCGCAGGGCTTTCTGCAGGCGCGAGCACACCTCATGCTGTTGGCGGCACATGTCCTGCCAGTTCAATGAGTGATAGCGAACTGGCAGGCTCATCTGAAGGTCGGGGCGCTGGAATAAATAGCCGTCCACGGGGCGAAGCATCCAGTTCATCATTCCAAAGAACTCGAGAATGGAGTTGTTGTACTTGCCGTTTCCGCGATTCTTTACCCATTCACAGTACTGTTTGACGTAGCCACCGGGCACTGCAAACCAAGCGAGCGTTTGGAGTTCTTCCTCCGGAATGCCCGCACCGCCCTGGTGGGCCGGCCGAGCCATCCAACCCAGATAGCCAGCCACTTTGGCCCATCCGGGTCTTGCTGACGGAACTTCAACGCCGTCATAGAACGACCACCAAGTTGCGGCTGTTTCCTTCATAACTGGGATGGGCGCGAATGACCACCGCCCTGCTTCCGAGCGCTCGAGCTCTGGGACCAAGTCAGTCTTGTAGGACATCAGGTCCATCCATTGTTGACGCAGCGGCGACGACTCAGATGGCTTGAGCCAATAGCGGTCCTGCGACCGCTTTCCGAGCGTTTCACGGTACTCGATGGAGGCGGCTTCACCAGCCTGGGTGTGTCGCCGAGAGACCTTACCAAGGCCTGCGAGCGAAACGAGGCTGTCGCGCTGAAGGCCGAAGAAGTGCTCAATGCGGTGAACATACTTGATGCTTACTGACTGCGGCTTTCGCCCTTTGAGCCAGCCGCGAAACATGTCGACCGGTACGCCGGTATGCCGGGCAACACGCTTGGCAGGGAGGTCCCCGACGAGCTTCAGCAATTCCGACTGGAATGGAGTAGGTTGGTCGCTGTTCACCGCGCAGATTTCGTCGTAAATAATCACGGCCCTCTTCCACGGCGACAGCGCGGCTCGGGTGTTCGAGATACTGCGGGCGCTGCGCCCCTGTGCTTGCTGTTCGTTGATGAGGCGCTCGATGGCGCTTGGAAAATGCGTGCGCATCTCAGAACCGACGACATCCACTTCAGCGATGTGGTTGGCTCTCAGGAATGCGCGCAACGCGGAGGCACGGTTGGCGGCGGTTTGGGGATTGATTTCCCCATGGTCAACTTGGCGGTTCTGCTCCTCGAGGAGCATCGAATAAGTCAGTGGTGCGTTCGGCATGGTTATCCTTCTCGCCCGAACCATCCGCCACGTCGCCTGCGAAGCAAGTAAAGCCGACGGGATGAAATACCTGCAATCTTCGTAAGTGCTTGTTTCTTTATGAGGTTTTCCCCTCTTCGCCTTCGCGCCTTTCTGATTCACGGGTGCTGCATGTGCAGGTATAAAAAAACATCCACGCTGATGGTATGGGCGAATTAATTCTTCGCCATCTGTATAGGGAGTCGGTTTAGATTCGAGTACGCGCGGTCGCGTAAGCGGCTTGTATCGGAGCTACCCAAAGGCGACCGGCGCGAGGCGGCATGGCAGGTTCGTGGTGTCTGAGCGTCTTGGCTCCGGCACGGCCGATGTCTGCCTGCGTGCGTGGGCAGTATCCTCACGTGCTGTGGGCATGCCTGCCTCTTATGGTTTCAAATCCCACCAGGGCGAATCTCATCCTTCCCCGTAGAGGCAACGATTTCCGTACAGAAATTTGCCGCAACTCAGGAAGAAACGGTGGCCGCCATCGCGCTTCAGCGAGGCAGGGTGGCTATGCGGGCGCAAGGCACGGTTGTAGCGCACTCAGATGCGGTTACCCTACGACACATCCTTTTCTGAGGGCAAAGGATTAGCATCGCAGCAACCTCCCTCGGCCGTTTAAAAACGGTGCCTACACATTCGTGAACCACTGGCATGAGCCACTGGCTCCGGACGGAGGAGGGGGGACAACCGCCGCGCCCGTTCCGAATGAACGCGTTCAGCGGAGTTGCCACGAACGCGGCCCTGGGTGTGAACAGCGAGAGGGGGGCAAGGCGTGGGACGAAATCCGCGAACAGTCTAGCTGTGTGCGAGCGCAACGTCGCAACTCGCATGCTCGAATGGTACCTCCGGCTCCGGCGCGGCATACTCAACGGCAAAGCACAAACCACTGGCAAATCGCCATGGCTAGGGGGTGCTTTGCCCGTCCTCCCCACCAGCGCAGCATTGTGGAGTGTTCTCGACTAAAGAAGTACTAAGAAGTGTTAGGTTATTAGGTATTTAAATAAAATAAGGTGTTTGTTGTTGATTGTTTTTGTTTGATTGAGGTTGTTTGAATTTGAGGGGGTTACGGGGCCCGTTTCATTGGGATAGTCTCGCGTTTGTGACCTCCCGCTTTGGAGGGTTCTGTGGAAATAAATTAATCAACCATGCTGCAATTCAGTCAATATAATTCTGAGGGCTTCGGTACTTTCGGAACGATTGATGCTATCGATGCCGAGTTCATGATTGCCCGGCGGGAGCTTGTCGAGCGTTACAGTCCGGATTTCGCTGGTTGGGTCGCGGCGCTGCGTGAGCACCATCAAGCCATGGTCGGGCAAGGTGCGATGGTCGGCGGGGTTATGCCGCGCAATGTCCTGGGCTGCCTAAGCACGTTCGTTCCGTCGGAACAGGTTCTGGTGCTAGCGCTTTCCGAGGCGTTTGAGCCGGCGCTGCCGACGCTCATGCTGCAGTCTCCGGAAGTCTTTAATTTGGATAGTCCGGACGGCCTGTCGTGTGACACCGCTCTCGCATGGACGGCAGCACTTGATGATGGCGCGGTGCATAGTCTCTGCGTCCCGGTGCATTCGCTGCATAGCGTTCTCAACAGCGGCACCTGGAACGATAACGCGAGACTATTCGTGCGCGTCCTCTTCGTTGCGGGTGGCAGTGTTGCGTTCGGCGGATTCGCCCTAGACGAGTCCGACCTGGAGCACATCCAGTGTGCAACGATTTGCGCCCAATCCCGGCAGCATTTCCAACTACCAGAGGCTGCGCAAGAACAACCGGTCGTCACTGGCGCACCAAGGGAAGCAACATCACGGCAATCTCCACTAGAAAGGGTCCTGACGCCCGTCGACGTGTATATCACTGGCGCGTAGGCTTGGAACGTGAGCGGGGCTGATGGCAATCTCATCAGTCCCAATCCCGGGGTTGGTTGGGGCGGCTTGACGACATCAAGAAGACGCCCAGGGCTGCCACTGATAAGCTGCGCGCGAACATGGACCTATCTGCCTGCTCGGGCTCGCATGGAGGCATCCCCGGCATTATGTGAACGGCATCGATTTGACAAGTCTGCGAGCTCTGCCAATTTCCGCGCGTGCGGCACTTAATGGTGCCGTGCGCGCGAACAAATGACCGAGGTGGTCGGAACGTGCCGGCGTGCACTGATTCTCCCTACTGCCAGCCCCGGGTTCCCGGTAAAATCTGCCCCAGGTGGGAAAGGGCTGGGCCAAATGCATCTTGAGGCGCCCGCGCAGCCAATACCCTGCTGACAACTCAAGGGGAACGGTCAAATGGATGTCTTTGAGTTCCGGGGGAAACTCGTCTCCGACTACGCGACGTTTACGCGTAGCTTCACCCGTATTCGAGCAACGGATATCAAGTCATTCGTCGATGCGGCCTACGACTCCGAGCGCTATTGGCCCGCACCGCTCATCCAAGTCAATCCCAATTTCAAGGTGGGGTCGAATGTCGAGACCCTAGTTAAGGATGGCGGGCTGCACGCGGAGTGCGCTCGCATTTTCCGCGCTGGCAAGTCGGCCTCCAATGCAGGCGTGCCGCTGACGCTCTTCAAGCATCAGGAAGAGGCCATCAGCTTTGCGCAGAGTGGTGAGAGCTATGTCCTGACGACCGGTACTGGTTCGGGCAAGTCCCTGGCGTATTTCATCCCGGTTATCGATGCCATCTTGAAAGCCAAGGCGTCCGACAACACGCCGCGCACGCGGGCCATTGTCATCTATCCGATGAACGCGCTGGCCAACAGCCAGTTAGAAGAGCTTGGCAAGTTCTTGGCGGACTATGGAGACCATGCGCCGGTGACCTATGGGCGCTATACCGGGCAGGAGGACGACGAGGAGCGCCAGCGGCTCGCGTCGAATCCCCCGGATATTCTCTTGACCAACTTCATGATGCTCGAGCTCCTGATGACCCGTCAGGACGATACGGACAAAGCCGTTATTCGCAACGCCAAGGGGTTGCGATTTCTGGTTCTGGACGAGCTGCACACCTATCGCGGTCGGCAGGGGGCTGATGTGGCCTTGCTCGTGCGCCGTGTTCGCGAGGCGCTCGCTGACGAGCTGCAGTGCATTGGGACTTCGGCAACCATGGCCACCGAAGGCACCGAGCAGAAGAAGAACGAAAAGGTTGCCGAGGTTGCGGGCCGTTTGTTCGGCACGAGCATCACCGCCGCCAATGTCATCACTGAGACGCTACAGCGAGTGACACCCGAGCACGTGCTCGTTGAGCACATCAGGTCAAGTCTCAAAGAGGCGATTCAGGCAGGGCTGCCTTCGGCACCATCATTCGCGGAATTGGCCGAGCACCCTCTGGCCATCTGGGTGGAGTTAAATCTTGGACTGGTGCGCAATGAGGGGAAGTGGCGACGGGCACGCCCTGTCACGCTAGCTGATGCGGGCAAGCACCTGGCTGTCGACGCAGGCATCGACGAGGGATTGGCACGAACCACACTCACCGATTTTCTGCTTCTCGCATACACGACCACCGATAAGCCCCTCGTTGAGGGCGGCCGCAGCCTATTTGCCTTCAAACTGCATCAGTTCATTTCCGGGGGCAGCAATGTCTATGGCACGCTGGAACCAGAAGACCGACGATTCCTGACTCTAGAAGGTAGTCAATATGTTCCGGGCGAGCGTGAGCGCAGGCTCTTCGCGTTGCATTTCTGTCGCGAATGCGGACAGGAGTACGCCCCCGTCTGGGACGAGAGTGTCGCTGGCGGCCGCATCTTCAATCCGAGAAGCATTGAAGAACGTACGCACGAAGATGAGGATATCAAGAGCGGCTACTTCATGCCGGATACCACGGGCATCTGGGACGACACCCTAGACCGCTACCCTGAGACTTGGCTGGAACAGAAGAAAGATGGCGACCTAAAGCTCAAGTCGAACTATCGGAAGCGTCAGCCTCAACCTGTGCGCGTCGATGCGACGGGGCAGCATGTGGCAGACGGCACACCAGGTTGGTACATTCCCGGAAGCTTTGGGTTTTGCCTTAACTGCGGCGTCGTGCATCAGACGGCTGGCAAGGAGTCGCTGCGTCTCACCGGTTTGTCTGGTGAAGGACGTAGCTCGGCCACAACGATGCTCACCCTCTCGGCTCTGCGTTACCTCTATGAAGAGGACGCGCAGCTCAAGGATGAGGCCAAGAAGGTTCTCGGCTTCACAGACAATCGACAGGACGCTGCTCTTCAGGTCGGGCATTTCAATGATTTTCTGCAGGTCCTTCTACAGCGTGCTGCACTCCTCGCTGCGGTCGAGCAGTCGGGTGGGCGGCTCAACGAAGGTGAAATTTCCCATGCTGTGTTTAGTGCGCTCGGTTTCGACAGGGATGAGCCTGGCGTGCGCGCCGAGTACATGCAGGAGCCGGAGGTCAAGGGCAACGCGCGTCGGCAGGTCCAAGACGTCATGCGGGCCATTTTCGGCTATCGGGTCTATTTCGACCTGCGGCGAGGTTGGCGTTTCAATAACCCCAACCTAGAGCAACTCGGTCTTGTCCATATTGAGTACCAGGACATTGATAAACTGGCTGCAGACGTCAGCGAGTGGGCCGATGCGCCATTGATATTGCAAGCGGCGTCTGCCGCCGTGCGCAAACGCCTGCTCACGCTGCTCTTTGATGCGATGCGGCAGGGCTTATGCCTTGCTTCGCGATTTTTGGACCGCACCGAGCTGGACAAACTCAAGACTGCCAGCTTCGCGAATCTTCGCGAGCCGTGGGGATTTACCGAGGATGAGGCGCCCGTTGCGGCGAATTGGTTCATCACGACTGGGCGGCCAAGGGACGAGGACCGGCGGAATATTGAATATCTCGTGTCGGGTAGCGCCCGTTCCAAGCTGGGTAAGGACATCAAGCGAGCCAGCACTTGGCAGGAGGTGGACCAGGATGGCACCAAGCGAGACAATCCACACGCCGTCAAAATCAAGGATGACGACTACCGGGAAATCGTCGCCGCGCTGCTCAAAGCTGCGAAGTCGTACGGATTGGTCGTCTCCGAGGAGACCGAGTTTGGCATGACGGGCTACCAGCTCAACGGAACCGGCCTAGTTTGGGTTTTGGGGGGCGGCAAGAGCAAACGGGCTGCGGACGATAATGCGTTTTTTCGCAGCCTATACGGAAACATTGCAGGGATGCTCGCCAATCCGGTGCATCGCCTCTTTGATTTCGAGGCGAGAGAGCACACGGCACAGGTCGAGCAGGAAGACCGCTTGGAGCGGGAAGCACGTTTCCGATTTACGCAGAAAGACCGCAACGACTGGCTCAACGCAAAGGGCAAGCAGCTGGAGTGGCTACCGGTATTGTTTTGTTCGCCAACGATGGAGTTGGGCGTCGACATCTCGTCGCTCAATACGGTTTATCTGCGTAACGTTCCTCCGACGCCTGCGAATTATGCGCAACGTAGTGGACGTGCTGGTCGCGCTGGTCAACCGGCTTTGGTCATTACGTACTGTGCTGCCCAGTCGCCGCACGACCAATACTTCTTCCGCGACCCAGTCCGGATGGTCCACGGTCAGGTGAATCCGCCCACGCTCGATTTGGCGAATCGCGAGCTTATCCAGAGCCACCTCCACGCCATTTGGCTGGCTGAGACGGGCAAGAAGCTGGACAAGAGCGTACGTGGCTTGTTGGATATGAGCGAGCCCGCTGCGCCGCTGACGGAGGAGTACCGGCAGGCAATGGATGCCGATGCTCCGCAGAAACGCGCGCATGTGCGCGGGTTGCGAGTACTTGGCATGTTGTCCTCGGAATTCACCTCCGACAAGGCGCCTTGGTACGACGAGGCCTTTGCGGAGCAGGTTTATCGTCGCGCGTTTCAATCCTTCGACCATGCGCTTGACCGTTGGCGCGACCTATTTTCCGCAACTAAGCGGCAAATGGAAATCAACCAGCAGGTGATGAATAATCCGGCCGCAAGTGAGCGCGAACGCCGGGATGCCAAGCAGCGACATGACGAAGCCTTTCGTCAGCAATCGCTGTTGCTGCAGGAGTCGGGTTCGGCAAATTCTGACTTCTACACCTACCGGTATCTTGCTAGCCAAGGGTTTTTGCCAGGCTACAACTTCCCTCGCCTACCCCTGATGGCCTATATCCCGGCACGCAAGGGAAAAATCGGACGAGAGAACTTCCTGTCGCGCCCGCGCTTTTTGGCCCTCTCGGAGTTCGGTCCCTACAGCCTCATTTATCACGAGGGCAGTCAATATCGCGTCACTCGAGCCATGTTGTCAGTTGGCGCCGACGACCAAGTCTCCGTCGGAGCCAGGCTCTCAACCGAGGTCGCGCGTATTTGTCCAGTTTGCGGTTACGGGCACTTTCGCGGCCAACGTGATGCCGACCGCTGTGTGTCCTGTAACGCTCCGCTCGCGGACGCAGTTGCGGTCCAGAATCTCTATCGCATTGAGAATGTCTCGACGCGGCGTGCCGAACGCATTACCGCCAATGAGGAAGAGCGGGTGCGGCAGGGGTATGAGATGCAGACAACCATTCAGTTCGGCGAGCAGGACGGTAACTTGCAGGTCTTGCATGCGGAACTGAAAGACGCGACGGGGCCCGTGCTCGCGCTGCAATACGGTTCGGCCGCCACAGTCTGGCGCATGAACCTTGGGTGGCGACGTCGGAAGGAAAAAAGCCTCCTTGGCTTCATGATTAATCCGGTCACCGGCCATTGGATGGGGGGCGCCGACGAGTCGGGTGAGCCAGATGGCGAAGCACCGCCGGACAAGACGCCGCCGCAACGTATTGTCCCGTACGTCGAAGACCGACGGAATGTCCTCATCGTGCGCCCTGTGGAGGAACTCGGCCTGAAAACCATGGCGACCCTGCAGTACGCGCTCAAGCGGGGCATTGAGGCAGTCTTTCAGTTGGAAGAAAGTGAGCTGATGGCGGAGCCGCTGCCAAAAGCAGACTTGCGCCATTCGATTCTGTTCTACGAATCGGCGGAAGGAGGGGCCGGGGTGCTCACGCGGATTGCGACCGAGTCCGGAGCGTTGGCCAGGGTAGCGGCCGAGGCCCTAAGAATCATGCATTTCATTTCTTCAGCGGATGGCAAGTGGGATGCGGATGAATTGGACCAAGAGAAAGATGCTGCTGGCAGACCAATCTGCGAAGCGGGGTGTTACAAGTGCTTGCTCTCGTACTACAACCAGCCGGACCACTCCAACATTGACCGACAGGACGTGGAGAACGAGGGCAAGGTGCTGGATGTGCTCTGTCGACTGACCCGTGCTGAGGGCGCAGTGGGGACTTTTGGCCGGACGCCTGAGGTCCAGCAGGGTGAGCTGGAACGGATTTCGGGGAGCTCGTTGGAACAAGCCTGGCTTGAGTACGTCAAGGCGCACGGTTATCGCATGCCGGACCGTGGTCAGGAAAGCATTGCGCGTTGTAACACTAAGGCGGATTTCTTTTACGAGGACTGGAAGGCCGCTGTCTTTATTGATGGTCCCCACCACGATTCCCCGCGTCAGGCGGAAGCAGACGCTGACATTACGCGATGTCTGGAGGGCGCTGGTTATTACGTAGTGCGCTTCCCGAAGGACGTTAGCAGCTGGGCAGAGGTCTTCGCCGCCCATGCAGCACTCTTTGGAACTGGAAAGTAACAATCATGTCGGGTCAAGCATCATTTCAGCCGGGTAGTCTTGTTTCCGCCCGTGGTCGTGAATGGATTGTTCTTCCGCAGTCATCCACCGATACGCTGTATCTTCGACCTCTTGGCGCAGCTGAAGACGACGCAACGCTCATCTACCTGCCAATCGAGCTCCATCCGGTCGGCCCTGCGACATTCCCGTGGCCTCGGATAGAGCAAGCGTCGAATTTCGCAGCGGGTCAATTGCTGCGCGATGCGCTTCAGCTAAAGCTCCGCACGGGTGCAGGCCCATTTCGCAGTTTCGGCAACATCGCGGTTGAACCCCGCGCCTACCAACTCGTGCCGCTGCTGATGGCTCTTAAGCAAGACGTGGTTCGGCTGTTGGTTGCCGATGACGTTGGTATCGGGAAAACCATTGAGGCCGCGCTCATCGTCCGCGAGCTCCTTGACCGTGGTGAAATTTCCCGCCTCGCCGTGCTATGCCCGCCGCATCTGTGTGAGCAGTGGCAGCGCGAATTGAAGGAGCGCTTCCACATCAATGCAGTCGTAGTTCGAAATACCACCGCCAGCCGACTGGAACGCGGCCTCCCGGCGAACCAGTCCGTCTTCGAGGCCTATCCCTTTACGGTGGTCAGCCTGGACTACATCAAGTCCGACCGCCGTCGTGATGAGTTCCAGCGGGCGTGTCCAGAGTGCGTCATCGTCGATGAGGCGCACACCTGCACTTTCAGCGGTCAAGGCCGTCAACAGCGCTATACGCTATTGAAAGGGCTTGCCGAAAATCCTGAACGGCACATGGTCTTGCTCACCGCGACGCCGCACTCCGGTGACGAAGACGCGTTCTACAACTTGCTTGGCCTCTTAAAGCCAGAGTTTTGTGAACTGAAGGACCTCCCGCCCGATAGTCGCAAGCCGTTGCGCGAACAGCTTGCGAACCACTTCGTCCAGCGTCGTCGACCGGATATTGAAGAGTGGCAGGACCGGCAGGTGTTTCCCGAACGTCTGACCACCGAAATCACCTACAAGCTGACCGGTGAGTGGGGCAACCTGTTTGATGACGTGCTCGCCTACGCTCGCGAACTCGTTATGCGCACTGAAGACCAGGGCCTGGTGCAGCAGCGCATGAGCTGGTGGGCAGCGTTGGCACTGTTGCGCTGCATCTCGTCGTCTCCACAGGCCGCCGTGAATGCGCTGCGAACTCGTCTTCGGGGGCAAACGCCGGCAGGGCTGGATGAGGCTGCGGAAGCCGTCACGCTTGAAGAAGCAGATGAGCAGGGCAGGGAGCGTGTGCTGGACGGCACCGAGGACGACCTGACGACCCAGGATATAGAGCCGGCGGCCAACACGGAAGATAGCGCGCTCCTGTTGGCGCTCGTTGCACGTGCTGAAAGCTTGGCGGGCACGGGAAAAGACCCCAAACTCAAGCGCCTCATCGACCATCTTAAGGAGCTCACAAGCGACCGCTTCCAGCCGGTTGTGTTCTGCCGCTATATCGCCACCGCTCACTACGTCGCCGAACAATTGCGCCTCGTTTTTCCAGACCACCAGGTCACTGCTGTCACCGGCGAGTTTGCACCGACCGAACGGGAAGCTGCCGTCGATGCGATGGGGGAGGCGGAGCAGCGCATTCTGGTTGCGACCGACTGTCTCTCGGAGGGTATCAACCTCCAGAACCTTTTCACGGCGGTGGTCCACTATGACCTTTCGTGGAATCCTACTCGGCACGAACAGCGCGAGGGTCGCGTCGACCGCTTTGGGCAAAAGGCCCGTGAGGTACGAACTACCTTGCTCTACGGTCAGGATAATCCGGTCGACGGCGCAGTGTTGCAGGTCATCTTGCGTAAAGCGGAAAGCATTCGCAAGGAACTCGGCGTGCTTGTGCCGATGCCGGACGACCAAGGAAAGCTGACGCAGGCGCTAGTCGGCGCCGTTTTGTTGAGGAAAGGCACCTCCACCGCGAAGATGCCACAACTCGGTCTGGACTTTGGCGCTCCCGAGGAAGCCATTGATACAGCGTGGCAGTCGGCGCGGGACAGGGCCGCAAGAAATCGAACCCTCTTTGCTCAGCGCCGCCTCAAGCCGGAGGATGTGCTGCCTGAATGGCAAAAGACAATGGCTGTGCTGGGTGGGGAAGCGGACGTTGAGCGCTTCGTGAAACGAGCATCTGTCCAACTCGGGGCTCCATTGGAGCCCAGCACCAAAGGTGGTGCCAACCACTGGAAGCTCCACGCGGGAAGCCTGCCAATGGCGGTGCGTGAGCGCCTGGAGGGGGAGGGGCTTGTGGGTACGCTACATATCGATTTTCACCAGCCTCCTGCTCCGACCGCACAGTTCATTCACCGTACCCATCCACTTGTGTCTGTATTGGCTGACTACCTGCTTGAAGTCGCCTTGGATGAGGGGCGGGAGATGGACGGAGTCGGCGCGGATGCAGTGGCGCGTGCTGGGGCCATTTTCACCGATGCCGTTGCAATTCGCACCACAGTGCTGTTGGTTCGCCTGCGCCACCAACTGACGGTGACGCTTCGTGGCAACTCGCGTCTGCTGCTCTGCGAAGAAACGCTGGCTGTGGGCGTGGCCGCCGGCGAGGAGTCCGAGCCGCTTGGTGACGGCGCTGCGCGCGCCCTGATGGCAGCAGAGCCAAGCCGAAACATGCCGCCACCACTGCGCGACCAGCATATCCAGCGGGCGCTCGACCAGCTACCCAACTGGCAGCCAGTACTGGAGGACTTAGCTCGCACACGCGCTCAGCTGCTGCTCGAAGACCATCGTCGCGTTCGCGTGGCTTCAGACGCACGAGGGGAATACCGGGTCGCGCCCAGCCTTCCCGTCGATGTCATGGGGGTCTTTGTCCTCATCCCGGCCTGACGCCAGCTCTCGAATAGGATTTCAAAAGAACATGGCTCGCCGCTCAACACGTGAACTGGCCTTTTCTGCCCTAGCCATTGAAGGCGGGTTGCTCGCGCCGGATTTTCTCAATAAGGTTGCTCACCTGGAGGCAGCGGAGCAGTCCGAGGCCGCCTACGATATCCCGCGCGGCCTGAAGCTGCGTGATGAAATCGGTCGCTATTGGAAAATCGCCCAAAATTTGTGGCAGGACTTCGATGCCAAGCGCAAGCGTTCAGACGTAGATACGCATGCCATCACGGTGCGGGAATTCCTGGAGCCGTTCTGCCGACAGGTTCTCGGATTTGCGGACCTGCGGTCGGTTGGCCAGCTTGTGCTCGATGAACGCGTTTTCCCGATTGGCTTCAGTGCCGGTGATGGTCGGGTTCCACTGGTTTTTGCTGCCTTTGACCAGGGGCTGGATAAGCCGGGTAAGCGTTTCGGTGATGGGCTTCGCAGCCGCTCCCCATTTCTCCTCGCACAAGAGTGTTTGAATGCGAGCGAGCAAATGCTGTGGGGCATCGTTAGCAATGGGTTGAAATTGCGCATTCTCCGCGAGAACGCCAGCCTGACTCGCCCGGCCTACATTGAATCTGACCTTGAGGCCATCTTTGCTGAAGGTCTGTATCCAGACTTCACGGCGCTGTGGTTGCTGGCTCACGGTACCCGCTTCGGTAAGGTGGGGGCGGAACTGGCGGACAGCCCACTGGAGCGCTGGCGCAATACTGCACAAGAAGATGGTATCCGCGCTCGCGACCGCTTGCGGGTGGGGGTCACCGAGGCACTTCGAGCGCTCGGTACGGGTTTTGTCGCCCATCCAGAGAATGGCCGGTTGCGTGAGCGCATACAGGCTGGGCAACTCTCGACTCAGGCTTACTTCGAGCAACTGCTGCGTTTGGTTTATCGTTTCATCTTCCTCGCCACTATCGAGGACCGCGAACTCGTGTTCGCGCCGGATGCAACGTCCGAGGCAAAGGCTCGCTACCAAGCGGGCTATAGCCTCCAGCGCCTGCGCCAACTTGCTGCCCGTCGTCGCAGCTATGACCGACATGCCGACCTTTGGCAGACGCTGACCATCACGGTTGCCGGCCTGAGCCAGGGTCAGGGCGCACTCGGTCTACCCGCACTGGGCGGACTTTTCGAGGCCGCCCAATGTCCTGACCTCGACGGCGCTGCACTGGAAAACCAAGCCCTGCTTTCTGCGTTGTTCAGCTTGTGTTTTTTTCGCGAGGGGGCAGCGCTTTCGCGGGTGAACTACCGTGACATGGATTCTGAAGAGCTCGGCAGCGTTTACGAGAGCTTGCTGGAGTTGGTGCCAGTGGTCACGTTGGGCGGCGGAGCGCGGATATTCGGGTTCGTCGGTGATGACGAAGAGGGAAGCACGAAGGGTAACGCCCGCAAGCTTACCGGTTCCTATTACACCCCAGACAGTCTGGTACAAGAACTCATCAAAAGTGCGCTCGAGCCCGTTATCGCACAAACGCTGAAGGCGAATCCGCAGGAGCCCGTAAAGGCGCTCCTCGGTCTGTCGGTCTGTGACCCCGCTTGCGGCTCGGGTCATTTCCTCCTAGCCGCCGCGCGTCGCATTGCCGAGGAGGTCGCGCAGCTAAATGCCGCCGACGGAAATCCCCTCCCCGACGACTACCGCCATGCCTTGCGTGATGTGGTAGCCCATTGCATTTACGGTGTCGACAAGAATCCTATGGCGGTCGAATTGGCGCGGACGGCGCTGTGGCTGGAGGCCTACACGCCTGACCGCCCGCTGACTTTCCTCGACCATCACCTGCGTTGTGGCGATGCGTTGCTCGGCATCCTTGACTCGGCGATTCTGGAGAATGGCATTCCGGACAAGGCGTTCAACGCGCTTTCCGGCGACGACAAGGAGGTGGTCAAGGCCATCAAGAAAGCCAATCGCGAAGCGCTTAAGGCCATTGAAAAGGCGCGCCACAAGTCGCATCACATGTTGAGCCTTGGCCTAGAGGATGAAGGTGACATCGTCGCGCTTGAGGCGTTGCCTGACGACACTCTGTCCGCGCTGGAGGCTAAGCGCTCGGCCTATCGTGATGCCGAGGCACGCGTGGCTAGTTCTCGGGCGCGCCTGGCTGCTGACCTTTTTGTTGCAGCTTTTGTCCTGCCCAAGACCAAGGAGCACGAACCTATCGTGCCGACCAGTCAGGACCTGTGGCTGGTGATGAACGGTAGTGACCCGCGACCTGGCGTGGGTGCGGTAGCCACGGATGCGGCGCGGGTAGCACAAGCCTTCCACTGGTGGCAGGCCTTTCCGCAGGTCAAGGCAAAGGGTGGATTCGACGTGTTGCTCGGCAATCCGCCGTGGGAACGCATCAAGTTGCAGGAAGAGGAATACTTTGCCACCCGCAGCCCTCTCGTGGCAGAAGCCCCACACAAAGCGGAGCGGGGACGACGAATTGGCCTGCTCGCAGAAGGGATGTTGCTACATACCCTCTACCCGGAAGCGGAGGCTGCGCAGGGCTTAGTGCCGCCGAATCGAGCCGAGCAGCAGCTCTACGCAGAGTTCCTCGCAGCGCGGCGTGGCGCCGAAGCCGTTAGCCTGTTCGCCCATGACGCCGGGCGCTATCCGCTGACAGGCGTGGGAGACGTGAACACCTATGCGCTCTTTGCCGAAACGTTTTCTCAGCTAATGGGGCAAGCGGGGCGGGCGGGCTTCATTGTGCCCACCGGCATTGCGACGGACGATAGCACCAAGGCGTACTTTTCCTCGCTTACACAAACAGGGCGGCTGGCGAGTTTGTACGATTTTGAGAATCGTGATGCCATCTTCCCGGCGGTTCATCGCAGCTACAAGTTTTGCCTGCTTACGTTGGGTCGGACGAACGCGGCTGAGTTCGTTTGCTTTGCCGCACAAGTGTCGCAGCTCGCCGATAGCCGGCGACTCTTCAGGCTCACGTCCGAGGAATTTCGCCTTATCAATCCGAATACACTGACTTGCCCGGTTTTCCGCAGCGAGCGCGATGCGGAGTTAACCAAGAAGATTTACCGGGCTGCGCCGGTTCTCATTGAGGAGGAGCCCACAGAGCGGAATCCGTGGGGCATTCGCTTTATGCGAATGCTGGATATGGCCAACGACAGTGACCTCTTTCACGACGCCTCAGCGCCTGACCGGTTGCCACTGTATGAAGCCAAGATGATTCATCAGTTTGACCATCGCTGGGCCACCTATAGCGACGATGGAGCGAGCCGGGATGTGCTTACGGCGGAAAAGTCTCAGCCGGACTATTTCGTCACGCCACGTTACTGGGTGGAGGGGGTGGAGGTCGAACAGCGACTTGAGGATAAGGGCTGGAGCCGAGGGTGGCTGATGGGGTGGCGGGATATTTGCCGCGCAACCGACGAGCGCACAGTGATTGCCTCGGTGGTGCCAAAGGTGGCGACAGGCGATACGTTGCTCTTGATGTTTCCGAACTCTAATCACGGACCGAGGGTGGCGTGTCTGCTGGCCGACCAATGCTCGTTAGTGCATGACTATGTCGCACGGCAAAAGGTTGGGGGCACTCACCTCAAGTATCACGTCAAAAAGCAATTGCCGAATCTTCCGCCGAGTCAGTATTCGGATGAGGACATCGCCTACATTGTTCCCCGTGTTCTCGAGTTGACATATACATCCCGAGACCTCGGCGCTTGGGCTCGAGACCTCGGGTATGAGGGGGAGCCCTTGGGCTGGGACCCTGAGCGTCGTGCCATGTTGCGGGCTGAGCTCGATGCCTACTATGCACGCCTCTACGGCCTAACTCGTGACGAATTGCGCTACATCCTCGACCCGGCCGACGTGATGGGGGCGGACTATCCATCTGAAACTTTCCGGGTCCTGAAAAATAGCGAAATGCGTGAGTTCGGCGAGTATAGAACTCGTCGATTAGTGTTAGAAGCGTGGGACCAAATCGAGCGGCGGCAGTGAACTCTGTTTGATTTGGATATCAGGCAGGTCTGGAACAACTAATGGCGAGAGTCAGGCGACGTGCGGCTTTCCTGATGGCTCACCAACGCAGGTCGCCAACTTATTGAGGAGAGGAGCGTGTACCTCGCACGTCTCACTATCGAAGGCTTCCGCCGACTGGCGAAGATTGAGCTCCGATTTCGTGAGGGGCTCAACG
>NZ_JASATD010000018.1:0-88249 GCF_038440115.1 Ralstonia sp. OTU4908
GTTTGTCTTCGGTTTAGCCGCGCTATTGAGCATTGCCAACTCGAGCGCCGCTTCGACGCATCCTTGGTGGTTGGGATGTTCCTTAATCCGCAGCCGCCTCACCAAACCTTTAAGCCCTTCGAGATATAGGTCATATTCTTCGAGCCCCGTCAGTTGCCAAAACGCAGGGTTCACGTAGCGCAGGATCCCCGCGCGATCAAACGCTAGGAATCCGTCCGGTGAGAGCCTAAGAATTGTGTCGAGATACGCAGTCCTCTGACGGAGCTGCAGGTCAATTTCTACCCGCCGCGTGACGTCAACCTGAATGCCCACGTAGTGCATGACACGTCCGCGGTCATCGCGAATCGGGGATAGCCTTAATTCATTCCAGAACGGCGTCCCGTCTTTCTTGTAATTGAGGAGCAAGCTCTCGCAAGATTCTCCGCGCATGAGAGCTTGCCGGATGCGTTCGACCTCGGTCGCCGAAGTGCTAATCCCTTGAAGCATCTTACTGCTCCGGCCAAGTATCTCCTCTTGCGAGTAGCCTGTGATTCGAGCGAATGCCTGGTTGACGAAGACGTTGCGCTCCTTACCACCAGTAATCTCGGCGATCACGATGCCATTCTGCGCTTCCTGGATCGCATCACTCAACAGGTGCGCACGATACACCGACGCCACCTCTGTTGTGATGTCAATCATGAACCCATCGATCCGCTTTTCGCCTACGCTCTGTCCAGCGTTCACCATGCGACAGCGCAACCATTGGCTAGTGCTGTCTGCCGGTGAATTGAGCTCGAGCTCCACGGTAACTTCGTTGGTTTCCCCAGTACGGACCGCTTTTATTGCGCGAAGCCAGTCACGCTTTGAACGACGCGTGAACCAAGAGTTCAAAGTTGGCCGAGCAACTCCGCCCGAAACGCTTATGAGGCGGGGCCATCGGTTCAGAGTTGAGTGAATCTCGACAGTTGTCGATGTCGAGATTCACTGAATCGGGAACTTTGGTCACTCAATTTGGCGCTCCGCGGGAGCACAGTGTGCTCAAGCAGATGGAAACCGTTCCATTTCAATTACTTAAGACAGGGCTGCACCGACAACAGCTCAAGCCCGAACTGCGCGGGAATGTCGCTCCATCCCCGAAGACATCTCTTCCGAACCCCCGCAGGGGTCTTGCGCTCGCTAACGCCGTGAGCAGAGTCTCTCGCCAGGTTGCGTCACGTTCGGAAAGCGTCTGCCAATCCCCCCAGTTGTCGGAATCCTCTGCCTAAGCACGGACTGCGTCGTCGTCAGACGCTTCGAAAGCGGCTTACCGCAGACGGCGCATCATCCTGTCAAGGTCGTCGGAGAGCTGCCTCCTGAGTTCCCATCGTTCGCGGAAGGTCGAATTCATGGCGGCGAGCCCCGTTGTTCATGTCTCGTGCGTGGCGGTGCAATTCCCAATCGGAACCTTTACCGTTACTCGCGCCACTTTAGGAAGACGTGGCGCAAGGCTGCGACTAGAGGGGCACATCGACCGGATCCACGTGCGTCATCAAATTGAGCACGTCGCGTCGCTCCATCACGCGGCGGCGAGCCTCCAGTGCGATGTCGTGGCCCTCGCGCACACTGACGCGCGCATCAACTTCGAGGTGTGCATCCACCAGAATCATGTCGCCCATACGGCGTGTCTTGACGTCGTGTACGCCGAGTACGCCCGTCGTCGCGAGCATGACCTGGTGGATCGCCTCCACGGTCTCCTCATCAACGGCACGATCCATCAGATCGTGCAGGGCTTCCCAGCCGAACTGCCAGCCCATGCGTGTCACCATCAGGCCCACGACAAGCGCCGCCACTGGATCGAGCAGACGGTACCCGAGCACATTGCCTACGATGCCAAGCGCCACCACCAACGACGATGCGGCATCCGAACGGGCATGCCAGGCGTTGGCGACCAGCATGCTCGAACGCACCCTTTCTGCCACCGCCAGCATGTAGCGGAACAACAATTCTTTGGCGGCCAGAGCGCCCAGCGCGACCCATAGGCCAATGAGCCGAACCGGCTGGATAGCCTCCGCGTGCTCCAGCTTGAGTACCGCGTTCCAGAGCATACCCACGCCCACCGCCAGCAGGAGCAGACCGAGCACGAGCGAAGCGGCATTCTCGAAGCGCTGGTGGCCATAGTGGTGTGTCTGATCCGGCCCTTTCTGGCTATGGTGGCTAGCAAATAGCACCACGAAGTCCGAGATCAGGTCGGACAAGGAGTGGATGGCGTCGGCGATCAGCGCCTGCGAGCCGGCCAGCATGCCAGCCGCTACCTGCGCTATCGTCAATCCAAGATTGACGGCGACGCTCACAAGGGTGCTGCGCCGCGCAGCGGCCTGCTTGGCCACGCTGTCTTCGGAATCGGCGGCGATCTCAAGATCGATTTCTTTTATCTGTTGCATGGATTGTCCGAGCAGTGAACGTGGGGATGGGGTTCCAGGTTGAGCAGCGGTGCGCGGTCAATGGCGCAGCCCCGCTGCCAAGCGATTGCGCATGAGAGAGACCGGAGCCGTTTTCCACATCGGCACACTCCCCGAGTCGCACCGCTGGCTCGTATTCTTCATGACTTCAATGAAGGGATGAAGTCGCGCATGACCTATTGGTGGGTTCCGGACCCACTGGATGTGAGGTTCGACCAGATAACGTCGACGCGCAATCCCCCGAGACCCGGCGAGCGGTCAACCGTTACGCTTGCACCGTGAACCGCCGCGATCCGGCGCACGATCGACCATCCAAGGCCGCTACCACTCTGGTCCGTTCCCTCGACACGGAAAAAGCGCTCGCCAAGTCGGTGCTGTTCGGCGGCGGGGAGCCCGGGGCCGCTGTCTTCCACACAAAGCGCGGCACTTCCGTTACGGTGCGCGACCGTCACGACGATTTGTGCCTCGGCGGGGCTGTAGCGTATGGCGTTGTCGATCAGGTTGCGAACAAGTGAGGCCAGTAACGCCCTGTTGCCCGCGACCATGCAGCGCTCCGGATTCTCTAGTGCGATGCGCTGTTTCTTGCCGAAGGCTATTGGCGCAATGTCTGCCATCACTTGTCTAGCCAGCGCACCAAGGTCGATCGGTTCAATCGAAATGCCGGCGTTCGCTTCCAGACGCGAAAGCAACAGCAATTGGTCGACCAGATGGGCAGCGCGATCGCATCCTTCCAACGTTCCCACCAAGGCGTGGCGACGCATGGCGTCCTCTTCGGCGGCCATTGCCACCTGGGCCTGGGCCTTGATTGCGGCAATCGGCGTGCGCAATTCGTGGGCGGCGTCGGCAGTGAAGCGGCGCTCGGCGTCGAGCATGGTCTGAATGCGGGCAAAGAGCGCGTTGAGCGCGTCGAGCATGGGCGTCATCTCAACCGGCGCATGGGGCATCCGGACCGGATCGAGTGCTCGCGGGTCACGCTCGGCAAGCGCGTTACCCAATCTGCGCAGCGGCAGCATCCCGCGCTTGACCGCCCACCAGACGGCCAAGGCGAGTAACGGCAACGCCAACGCCATCGGCCACAGCATGTTGCGCAAGAGGGCGGACAGGATTGCGGTGCGCGAGTCGATGCGCTCGCCAACGTAGACCTGGATGTCCTTGTAGACTCCCTGCGCTACAAAGACACGCCAAGCATTGCCTCCGATTTGCACCGTAGAGAATCCGGACACGGTGCGCTCGCCTGGCGCAACCATCGGCTGGTTCGGCGCGTTGGCCGAGTGGATGCCCAGCTTCCCTTCGTGAAAGACCTGAAAGGCGACTTTGGGCGCATAACGATGCTGGACAGGCAGGTCGTGACTCGGCTCATCGTCCTCGTCGACGGCCTGTGCGTGCTGCATGACCAGTAGCGCACCAGCTTGCGCTAGATGACTGTCCAGCAGTTGATCGATCTCGTCCTGGGCGTCGTACCACGTGATCAATGCGGTGATGAGCCATAGGCCGGCGACGGCGCCAAGCACCAACAACAGCAGCCGACCTTGGAGCGAGCGCGGTCGCTTCATGGCGCTTCGGCATTGTCACGCGGCAGCATATAGCCGACGCCGCGCACGGTCACGATGAGGTCGCTGCCAAGTTTGACGCGCAGATGATGGATATGCACCTCCACGGAGTTGCTTCCGACTTCCTGCCCCCAGGGGTATAGGCACTGCTCGAGCTGCTCACGTGACAGCACGCGCCCCGCGTTCAGCATCAAGGCATTCAGCAGGTCAAATTCCCGCGTCGACAGTGCGACGGCTCGACCGTTGCAGAAGACCGTGCGTGACGCCGGCTCCAGAACAATGCCGCGCGCCCTCAACTGCTCCGTGGGATGACCATGCGCGCGGCGCACCAGCGCGCGCAGTCTCGCGCTGAGTTCGTGCAGATCAATGGGCTTGACGATGTAATCATCGGCGCCGAGATCGAGACCACGCACGCGATCTGGTATCGCGTCGCGCGCGGTCAACACCAGGATGGGGACCGCAATGCCTGCGCCACGCACCTTTCGCAGCACGTCCACGCCGTCCATGCGGGGCAGCCCAAGGTCGAGTATTGAGGCGACGTAGGCGTCCGTGCGCAACTCCCGCCACGCTGCCTCGCCGTCGCGCACCCAATCGACCTGGAAGCCCTGCTGCTGCAGGCCCGCACGAATGCCGTCTCCGAGCAGGGGGTCGTCTTCGACAAGCAGGATGCGCACGGATGAGATCTCCGCTCGGTACCGGTTTGGATCAATAGTCGTCGCGGTCGGCGTCGTGATGCTTCGCGGAGGCCGCGGGACGGTCAGTGACCCCGGCCGGCGGCGCGGACTGCCACTGCATCCACCAGAAGCCCAGCACAGCCACCAACATCAGGCCCGCGACACTCGACCACGCACGGCGGATGCCCTCGTCCGGCAGGCCGGTCTTGCGTCCGCTGATCATCGCGCCAACCAGATTCTCACCGTGCAGCCAACTGCTGGCAAAGACGGCGAGAACATGAATGCCCACCAGTGCAAGCATTGCGTTGGCGAAGCCCTCGTGCAGTTCGCCGAGCCCATCACCGCCGACATCGTTGTAGGTGGCCCAGCCCGTTCCTGCCAGGCCGCACGCCATCAGCAGCAAGGCGATGATAGCAAGCGCACCAGCGGGGTTGTGGCCAGTATGGTGATCCGGCTGCCCGCGCATGATGCTGGTCAAATAGCGGAGTGCGGCAGCGGGGGACCGTACGAAGCTGGAAAACCTAGCGTATCGCGTGCCCACTATGCCCCACACCAGTCGAAAGCCGACCAGCGCCGCCATCGTGTATCCGAGTGTGATGTGGACAAGGCGCCACTGCTCACTTTCCGCGGTCAAGTAGGCACCCAGGAAGCTCAGCGCCAGCAGCCAGTGAAAGAGGCGGGTCGGCGCATCCCAAACCAGGATGCGGCGGGTGATGGAATCGGTTTTCATGGCTTCAGCGCGGGATGCGGACATTGTGTTCATTGAAGTCGCCTTGATCCGCCTTGGTATGGCAGGCAGCGCAGTTCGAGGCGCTCTTGATGCCAGGCCGGCGCCACACTGCAGCCGGCACTTCGTCGTGGGTGCGGGCGAACCACGCCGATCGGGTGATCCGGTCCTCGGGCGGCGGGGGTATTGACCTTGAGCGATCCGCCGCGTTGGCCGTGAGCCACTGATCGAGTTGCTTGACGGTGGCGGGGTCCAATGAAGCATCCGTCCCGTAGTGGTGCTGCAGGTTGCCCAAAATGCGCTGCCAGGAACTGGCGGGTAGCGCTCCGGGCGGATAGGCGATATGGCAAGACGCGCATTCCTGCCGATACTTGGGCAGCAGCGGTGCAGCGCGCATGCCAGGCCCCTCTTCGGCGGCGGCAAGAAACGACAGCCCGAGGCCCGCGATTGCCAGGCAAGCGCGTGCAGCTCGGCCTGTAACAACGAAACGGCCAGACATTTGGAGACTCCGAATCAGGTCAGGAATTGAATGGATTGCTGGGTGGCCCTACTTCACGAGGGTCATCAGCCAACTCAGCACGTCTGCTTTTTCGGCCACCGTGCACTCGCGCCCGACCACGTCGTTGCAGTTGCGCCGAAACCATTTCTCCGTCTTGGCGGCATCGGTAAAGCGCTCAGGATTGAATGCCGGAGCCAGCGGCGCGATCGACTTGCCAGTTGCGGCATGCCGGCCGGTCTGCGTGGGCGGGTTGCCATGGCAAGACGCACAGCTCCATTCACGGCCATGCTTGGATGTAAAGAATTCCTGGCCGCGGGACGGGTCGGAGGGGGCTCCGGCCTGCGCCCGATATTGATCAAGCAGTTGCGCGGGCGCTTGCGCATTTGCCAGGGGAGCGGCAGCGGCTAGCGCTAACGCCAAGACCGAATGCAGGCAGGCAACAGGAGGAAACTTTGAGATTGGCATCGCGGCCTCTCGCACTGAGGAATGCCTCAATGCTCCCGAATTCTTCTTAACGGATTCTTAAGCGATACCGCGGGGATCTATTTCAGTGGCCCGGTCAAGGATTGCACGCCTGCGTGGGCGACATGGGCATGACCACAGGTCGACCCTTTCAATCGGTGTGACTGCCACCGTAGCCGCGCACAGCAAGACAACCCGCTAGCGAGCCAGGATCGGCTTGCCGAACAGCAACGGCAGGAAATCATCAAGGAAGAACAACACCTGAATAGTTGCGCCGACACCTCGCGTCGATCCGTGGGTTGCAGGAAGGACCAGTTCCGCGGCGACCTGCCACGTATCCTTGACATAGGCGATTCCTGGGTTGACGGTGCCGCGCGTGCGTTGCCCGCGTGGCGAGTCGAACGCGAACTCAACCAAGGGAATCCACTGGTGCAGGGGTTCTTCCTTGGGCAGCACGCCTGGCACAAATCGATCCGTCAAATAGAGCGTGCTGTACTCCAATGCGAATCCCCAGTGCACCGCGGTGACGTTGGCTGTGCTCACACCGTTGAACTGCCGCGTCGTCGGGTCATAGCTCAAGTTGCCCGACGTTTTGCCGGTCGGCACAGCCACGCTGACGCCCGCTGTGATGGCGAATGGCCGCAACCAAGACCAAGCGTCAGGCAAGGCGCCGAACCCCTGGCCTATATAAAGGCTGGGCGCGATGGTCGCTGAAGTGTTGGCGCCGAGCCGTTTGGCCCCGGTATGGGGCAGTCCATAGATGAGCGAGCCGGCAACAAGCGTCTCGTTCAGATCGTCCTCGTAGAGCCTGGACTTGAGCACCACGTCGGAACCGGTTGCGCCGGGCTGAGGCATGCTGCCCCAGTCGCGCCGAATGAAGCCCGTGTCAAAACCGATCGAGACCTCGGGCGTCAGGAGCCTCGCGAACGAGATCGTTGCAGCGCGATCGGTGACGTTTCCGGCGTCATCAGGGTGTTTTACTGCGCCTGCAGTGATCGAGAATTCGTCTGCAACGGCCGGATCATCGAAATTGAGTGTGCCCGGAAAGAAGCGGTTGCCAGCGATCCCGTGCGCACGCGATGGGCCGGGAACGCCACATGCAGCAAGGGCGAGCGCTGCTGCGCAAATGCGCACAAATGCGGATGGGCCGTACATGGTCGAAAGAATCTGCGGTCAGACCGCGAATGTGTTTTGTTGTGGTCGGGCAGATGCGGCACGCATGGCAGGGTGCCGCGCCCCATGCTGGTGATGCGGAGCAAATGTCCGAGTCGACCAATAGGCTATTTGCCCGGCGACGCGTGAACTTCCACGGTGATATGCGACAGTGCCTGGAGTCGCCGCAACCGTTGGTGATAAAACTGCGGCCCGCGATGCGCCTGGCCTGTGCTCACCGAGACCACCGCGCCCAGGTGGCCAGGGCCGATGCGCCATACGTGCAGGTCGAGCAGCGTGTCGCCATCGGACTCCAGCGCCGTCTTGATGCGCCTGCCGATATGCTTGTCCGGCGTCACGTCGACCAGAATGCCGCCGGTGTCGCGCATCAATCCGTACGCCCAGTTGGCGATGACCACCGCACCGACGACGCCTGCAAGGGGGTCCATCCAGAGCCAGCCAAATGTTCTGGCCAGCAGCAGACCGATAATGGCCAGCACAGAGACGGCGGCATCCGCCAGAACGTGCACATAGGCCGCGCGCATGTTGTGGTCGCGATGGTGTGCCCCGTGACCGTCGGCGTGATCGTGGTCATGCTCGTCGAAGGCCACGCTGTATTCCTGGCCGCCGATGCCGAGTACGGCAGTGAAGGCATGTGGTTCCGGAATCTCGGTGGTGGATTCCAGATAGTTTGCCTTGCGGACCAGCAGGAATTCCTGGCGGCTCCCGTCCGGCCGAATGGTGGTTACCGTCGCCACATCGCCGGGCAGCGGAGCGGTTTCTCCAGCTAACCGGAACACTGGCGGTACGCCGTCTTCGAAGATCGACAGTCCGAACACGCCCCCGGGCGCGTCGATGTGCTGCACTTCCCTGCCATGCGGATGCGTGTCGCCAAGTCCGGCTGCGCCGTGGTCGTGTCCGTGGGCGTGACCATGGTGATGACTGTGGCCATGGCTGTGACCACCGTGGTCGCCACCGCTCAGCAGCCAGGCGCTTGCGATATTCACCAGCAGACCGACGACCGCAATCGGGATCGCCTCGCTAAAGTGGATCGGCACCGGTGAGAGGAAACGCGCCACCGCTTCGTAGCCGATCAACAGTGCAACCATCGCCAGGATGATGGCGCTGGTGAAGCCGGCTAGATCACCAAGCTTGCCTGTGCCGAACACGAAACGCGGGTCGTTCGCATGACGTCGCGCATAGGTGTAAGCCAGCGCAGCGATCAGCATGGCGCCTGCGTGCGTCGACATATGCAGCCCATCAGCCACCAGTGCCAGCGAGCCAAACATGCTTCCGCCGATGATCTCGGCGGCCATCATGAGGGTGCATAGCACGATCACGGCCCAGGTTTTGCGCTCGTTCTTTTCATGTCCCTCGCCCAGGAACACGTGGTCATGGCTGGCGTGGAACGGCGTGTCGTAGAAATTGCTCATAGCCGGCTCACTTGAAATAGCTATGCACGACCTCGATCAGCTGCTCTTTGGCGCTGCCGTCGGCGTGCTCATGTTCGTCGTCCGCCTCGGTCAGGTGGGTGCGGATGTGGTCTTCCAGCACCACGGCCAGCAGGCCATTCATGGCGCCTCGGCAGCTTGTGATCTGCTGCAGTACGGGGGCGCATCCCTGCTCCTCCTCCAGGGCGCGCTCGATGGCATCGAGCTGGCCGCGAATCCGGCGAACGCGGTTAAGCAGCTTCTGCTTCTCGCGGATGGTGTGGCTCATCCATTACCTCAACCAAAATATACTATAGGGTAGTATGCTACATCAGATTTAAATTGTCATAGCGGCGCAATTCCTTCCTCAACGGAGAACTCACGCGCCACAGCTATCAGCCCGCAGTCCGTCATTTCGAGGTCGAATGGGGTGGGTTCCTGCTAGCAAGCGCGGACAGCGCACAGTTGGCCCACCACGCTCAGACGCTCTCCATCAACACGCTACGCCAGCGCTTGGCAGCACTCGCGCAGTGGCATCTCACACAGGGCTTTCTCGATCTCACGCGGGCACCGCATGGCCGCAGGGTCTAAGGGCATTCCCGCGCTGCATCCCGCAAGCGAGAAGCGCGGCCAAGCTCCTCGCCTGCAGCGCACCCAGCTTGAGCAGTTGGTCGCTGGTGGACGAACAACTAGCGTGTTTGCCAGTGCTGAGGCGAAAAGCGCGCCCACACCACCCATGCCCGTTACAAAGCCATCGTTGCGGAGCGCGAGCCTTGGCGCGCAGGAGAAGAGCGAGGCGATGCCATAGCGCAAAGGCGCCGGCAATGAAGACGCCTAATGATCAAGCGACCATCCCGGGTTAGGCACGTTTTTCCCTTCGCGATAGGTCCAGCTGGCGCCGCACGTGCGGCATGCGAACGTGCTCACGGTGACGGCAGCGGTCTTGGATGCCTTGATGCGCTGGGTGTCGGTGATCCTTAAGAAAGCATGGCCTGACGCACCAAGTCGGTGGACTTCAATGGCAAGGCAAGCGCGGCAGAGTGTCATGCCAACTCCTTTCTCAAATAACGTGGACTGAATATGGCGCGGGCGCTAGGACTAACGCCCAGGCATTGGGCTGCGACGCGTTCCGCTGCATCGCCTTTGGACTAGACGCCAAAGACAGGAGCGCCGTACTTCAGCAGCAACTGCTCGATCTGGCCAATGTCATCGGTGCGCGGCGTTCTGTCTTCCGTCACGCGCGACGGGCCACCATAGACTGCAGCCACATGCCTACGCACCGTCAACACATCATTGGCAGGCGGTTCGATCATGACGGGGTCGCCCGGTACGTGCCGATAGCTGCCATCTTTCCAGCCCTCGGGCGTCAGATGCAGTTCTTCCCATTCTTCGCTAGCAAACATGGTGACTTCCTTCCCTTTGACTTCGGGGTTGCGCCTGCCGTTGCCGCAAGCGAAAAAGCCGCCCAAGGCGGCTTGCGTGGTTCAGTTCTTGTGACGGTGCGCCAGACGTGCGATGGCTGCTCTTCCGGCAAGCCGCGCCGCATTCCTCGCGAGGGCTTCGGTGCCATGTACGTTGTGGCGCATCGAGACGTTGGCGAGGAGGCGTTCCGTGCCATCTCTGTACTCATTGATGAGATAGGTGGCAAACCAGACGCCGGGTTCTTGTTCAATTGGGTACACGGATACCGTGTACGGGGAGTCGACTTTGTTCAATACAGTGCTAGGTTCGGGCGAGAGCTGATACAGGCGTGGACTGCCTGGGCAAACCAGTTCCTGCCGATGAGCTACGCCACGATGGGTAAGGCCAACGCCTTGGCGCATGCATACAAATGCATGGCGCAAGCGATTGGAAACGAGGTGACCGTACTTGCGTAGGCCGGCACGCCTAGTACATGCGCGCTGCGTACGGAGCGGATAAACCGCCGGTCAGATAGGTGATGGGCCGCATGGCCCAAGGTGATTCGGGTGTACGCCCGACGGGTGGTCAGCGTCTTGTCGGTTTTCTTGCTGGGCACCCAGCCCGATCTATTCGAACATTCGAACGACAGGCAAAGATCGCGCATAGTAACAGCTTCTCGCAATGGCTGCTCGTCTTGAACGACATGCCCCGGAGCGCGGAGATTGACCTTTTACCTATCGCCTCAGCTTGCCCCGCCACTGAGCGCGCGCAGCATGCCACGCGGTACTTCGAAAGATCGTCACGCCACCGTGTACTTATGGGAGTACAGTGAGGCACCGACCGCAGCGCTCCAGTTCTTGCTTCCGTGGGTACGAAAGCAAAGTTATCCGCACTTGGGATCACGGCGCTCGGGAACGCCTCCTGCGCTGGACCAAGCCCGGCACGCTGTCATCCTCGCCAGTTCCGCTCACGGACGCTTGCCTGTTGATGCTCGCGACTCGCGATGTAAGTCATGGAGATCCGTGATGCTCGACCTTGTCGCATTTACCAAACCGGTGCTGGATGAAATTACCGGGCAGGACGTGCGAACCTGGCATTCCGGGCCGAGTGTGCTGGCGGCAAACTGGCAGGTGCCTGAGTTCGACAGCCGTATCTGGCGTGTGAGAACGCTGACGATCGCATTCACGCACGATGTCATGAATCAGTTGATGCACGCAGATCAGCAAGACCTTTGTCAGCTGCAGTGCATGCTTGACCGCTTTCTGCGGGCGCAGTTGGGCATGCATGCCCAAGCGGACCGTGGAGATCGAATGCTCGTGATCACCGTCGATCATCTTGGGGTGGCGTCATAGCCGACCAGGCCAATCAGCGGGTTGCCGATCACAGTCACTGTCGATGCCCTGCCGGGGTGTCGACCACGCCCACCATCGGTTGGAGCCATTCATGAATGCAAGCCCGTCAGCCACGTACAAGGGTTTCGACCTGTATCCATTGGTGTACAGGACTGAGGCGGTTCAGTCATGGCCGCGCAAGCGCCTCGACCGTACGTTCAACGCATCCGTGGTGATCTGCCGCGCAGGTCATCAACCTGGAGCCGAACACTCGCGCGTTTTTCAAATGACACCGACCGCTTGGGAGAATGTCGGGACCGCAAGGCGGGGCGCGCTGAAGTTCGGCGAGGACGTCATCAATGGCTTGATACCCGGCGAATCGGTGGCGTCTCTGTAATGCGTGCGGCGTATTTCTGTGGCCCGTGGCTCTTTTTGATACTGAGTTGGCGAGGCGTGTTCCTTGCATGACCAGCCAGGAAACAAGATGACTCATGCATCCGATAAGACCAGCTTTCTCTGCACCCTTCCCGGAGCGGCAAAGAGCATGGCGTATTCCATCACGGTTGGCTTCATCCGCGATGGGCAGCCGAACTGCGTGCAGTTCACCAGTTTCGTGGGTGAAGGAAGGCGGTCCTTCAGGGTGTTGGCAAGCGCTCCGGATCTGGCGTCCGCAGCCATGGCCAGCGTTGAAACCTTGTGTCGCCTGGCCATCGGGCAAGTGATCCGAGACAGCCTCCACGCGAAGACGGCACAGGGAGACCATACCCTGGATATGCGCGTGCAACCCTGGGAGGGCGAACTCAGACCTGCTGGATCACGTAGCACGCTGAAGCCGCCCCGTCCACATTTGGTTGCTCGTGGATAGTTCGATGGAGCGAGCGGAATGCGCGTACAGTGGAGCCACCCCTTTCTACGGAGATTGCTGTGGACGCCTATCCGACTTGCCGCTACAAGGGGTTCGATGTTTACCCCCTGATCTATCTATTCGATCCGCCTCGTGAATGGCATGAACGGCGTCCGGATCGGTCTTACAGCGCTTCTGTGCTGATTTGTCAGGAAGGGGAGCCGCCGAGCACGGAGCGCTCCCGAATCTTCCCACTGCCGGCAACCCAATGGGACAACATCGGGACGGCAAAACGTGCGGCTGCGAAGATGGCCGAAGACATCATCGATGGCTTTGTGCCTGGCCGATCCGTGCATTCCCAGTAGTTGCATTCCCTGACGTAGTCACGCAGAGATGGGCCGGCGTGCCTGGCCACCCCGAGGTTTCTCGATCCGCTAGAACCGGTATCCAACGTTCAGGCTGAAGACAACGGGCTTCACGTCGATTTCCGTCTTGTTGACGGGCGGTACCTGGCCTGCCTGGCTGCGCAGCGTGATGGTCGATGTGGTCTTGCGCGGCAGATAGGCGACGGTGCCGACCAGCGTCCAGTTCTTGGCAAACTCCTACGACACGCCACAGCCGCTGCATCGGCAACGCCGGCGGCCACCGCCCTTGAAGAAAAGGAGCCGCGTGGGCCGCGTCGCAAACGCGAGGCACAGTTGCGCCTGTTAGCCTGATCTCGGTTGGCGGCACTGTCCTCGCCGCCGTGGCGGCCGGCGTGCAAATCGACGCGCAATCGGAGCCGGCGGCATCGGCACTGCTGCGCATGCTCGGACTGAACCACACCGAGGCGGACGAGATCGCGCATCGCCCATTGCCGGAAATGCGCGGAAACTCCGAGGCTCTATCGCCGGATATTCCTATGGTGAGGAATGCATATAGGCCGCCAGCTCTTGGGGCTCGCCCGTCGGGAATGCGTCTTTGAGATGCTCGAGAAAAGCGGAAACGCGGGCGCTCAGCAACCGCCTGGAAGGGTAAAGCGCCCATAGCGCGATATCGGGGCCGTCCACATCGCCCCAATGCACCAACGTGCCGGCCTCCAGATCGTGGGCCACGAGCGACACCGGCAGGCACGCGGCCCCCACACCAAGCCGTACCGTGTCGCGCACCATGATCAACGACGACAAGTGCGCAACGGGCCGGATCGCGATGCGGGACTTTCCGTGGGGCCCGGTGACGTCCCAGGCGGCGCTTCCAGTGCCCGCGCCGCGAAGGACGGCCGGCACGACAGTCTTGCCAGAGGGCCGCTCCAGTTCCGGCGTTGCCACAACGGCAAGGCGATCCCGCAAGAACACGCGTCCGATCAGGCTTTCGTCCGGGTCCGGATTAACTCGGATCACCAGGTCATATCCTTCTTCGATCATGTCGACGCCACGGTCTTCGGTGGTCACCTCCAGCTGCACCTCGGGATATTTCAACGCGAACGTGGCCACCAGCTTGCCCATGGCCACCTGCGAAAACAGCATGGGCGCGCTGATGCGCAAACGCCCTCGTGGCCGTTCGCTACCGGATGCAATTGCGGCGGCCGTCTCCGCAATCTCGGCGAGCAGCGTGCCCGTACGCTCGTACAGCGCCTGCCCTTCCTGGGTGAGCTTGAGCCCGCGCGATCCGCGCTCGAACAATCGAAGTTCGAGACTGCCCTCCAGCTCCGACACCCTGCGAGAGAGCGTCGCCTTCGGCCGCCCCGTCGCCCGGGCAGCCTCGCCAAAGCTTCCATGTCGGGCAACCAGGTTGAAATCGGCAAGCGCGAGCAAATCCATGTGTTCCACCAGTGAGATACCTCGTCTCTTTATAGCATCTTCCGGACCACAGATGGATCACCTACCTTAGCTGGGAACCCAACCCACTCAAGGAGTGAACATCATGACCATCCTCGTTACTGGTGCTACCGGCCGCGTCGGCCGCCAAGTCGTCCATCAACTGGCCAACCGCGGTGCGGACGTGCGCGCGCTGGTGCGCGACCCGTCAAAGGCCGACTTCCCGGCCAGCGTGAACGTCGTGCAGGGCGACATGCTGGATATCGAATCGCTGCGGCGTGCCTTCGTTGGTGTCCGGACCCTGTTCCTGCTCAATGCGGTCGCAGGCGACGAATTCACGCAGGCCTTGCTTGCGCTGAACGTGGCGCGCGAATCCGGCGTTGAGCGCGTTGTCTATCTGTCCGTCATGCATGCCGAGCGCTTCGTGAACGTGCCGCATTTTGCAGTGAAGTCCGGCGCGGAACGCATGATCGAGCAGATGGGCTTCAGCGCCACCATCCTGCGTCCGGCCTACTTCATGGACAACGAGCACATGGTCAAGGACGTCATCGTCAACCATGGTGTCTACCCGATGCCGATCGGCAGCAAGGGGGTTGCGATGGTCGACACACGCGACATCGCAGAAGTGGCGGCCATTGAGTTGATCCGCCGGGATGCGGCACCGGGCAAGCTGCCGATCGAGATCATCAACCTCGTGGGCCCCGATACGCTGACGGGCCCCGAGCTGGCCTCGATCTGGTCAGAAACGCTCGGCCGCCCCGTGGCCTACGGCGGCGACGACCCGACCGGATTCGAGAGCAACCTGACGAACTTCCTGCCCAAATGGATGGCTTATGAGATGCGCCTGATGGCCGAACGGTATGTCAGCGACGGCATGGTGCCGCAGGCGGGCGATGTCGAGCGTCTGACCGCCCTGCTGGGCCGGCCGCTGGGCTCGTATCGCGATTTCGCTGCGGCGCTCGCACGCTGAGCCGCGCGGGTATGGGCGGGCTGGGGCCGACTGGCGAAGCGGCGGATGCCCCCCGCCCGCCTCCGCACTTTGTGTCCAGCGGGCTGGGCTTCCAACAGAAACCGCTCGCTGGACTGCAGTTTTGCTGTCTTGTGCCGATAACCAGCGGTGACGGCGTGCCCCACACCTATCAATACCGTCCCCAAGATCGACCGCACGGTGCCCCGTCGACCCGGCAGCGTTGCGGTTTGTCGTCGCCCAAGACCACGACATGCCCCTTCGCCCCCTTGCCCAACGGCTGGCCACATCGGCAGGCCACCACCCCTTGATCGTTGGTGCACTGGGAACGTTGCTGACATTCATTGTCCTGGCAATCAGTGTGCTGACCCTGTGGGCCAACCGTGAAACGGCCATCGAGCACGCACACGACACCTCGAAGAACGTCGCTGCCGTTCTGGCCAGCCACATTTCGCGCACCGTTGAATCGGCAGATCAATCGCTGCAGACGCTGATCGCCGCGCTGGACAAACCCGGCATCCGCAACCTCGATCCGGAGGTCCGGCACGATCTGCTGTTCAGCCCCACGGCCTCTGCCCGGTATGTCACCGGCATGGGCGTGACCGACGACAAGGGCCAGCTCGTTGACGGATGCTGCTCCTTGACCCACCGCTGGGATTTCAGTGACCGCGACTACTTCATCGTTCATCGCGAGCACGCAAACTTTGGCCTCTATGTGTCCGGCGTCTACAAGGCCCGGTCACGCGCAGGCGTGGAGGCCATCGCGCTGAGCCGAAGGATGGACCGGCGGGATGGGACGTTTGCGGGCACCGCTCTGGTGGCAATCGACCTCGATTACTTCAAGCAGCTTCTTGAAAAGCTCGATGTGGGGCCACGCGGCGTTACGGCCATCGTGCGCACCGACGGCACGCTGCTGGCGAGAAATCCACCGCCCAGCGCGGCTCGGGCACCCAATCTCAACAAATCGTTGAAGTTCCCGCGCATGGTGAATCAGGAGTCGGGCTTTTACGTGGCGCCGTCGTCCAGCGACGGTGTGCTGCGGCTCTACACGTTTCAGCGCGTGCCGGGCACACCGTTCATCGCGGTCGTTGCCCCCGCCATGAGCGACGCGCTTGCACCGTGGCAACGGCTGTCGTGGATCGTCGGGTTGTCGTCGCTGTCGGTCAGCCTCGCCTTCTGCGCAGGCGTATGGCTCCTGGCGTTTGCGCTGCGAGGGCGCGTGATGGCGGAAAACCACCTGCGTGAGCTGACACAAACCGACCCGCTCACCGGGCTGAAGAACAGGCGCGCCCTGGATGTTGCGCTGGAGAACGAGTGGGATCGGCTGCAACGGAATGACAGTCGGCTGTCCGTGCTCTTTATCGATGCCGATCACTTCAAACGCTATAACGACGCGCACGGCCACGCTCAGGGCGACGTCGCGCTTCAGTACCTCGCCCAGTGCATTTCCAAGCATGCGCGACGACGCGGCGACCTGGCGGCCCGATACGGCGGAGAGGAATTCGTGGTGTTGTTGCCCGATACGGGCTAAACGGGTGCCACGCGGATCGCCGAAGCGATCCGTGCCGAAGTGGAAGGCGCCGGCGCGCCCGTCGGCGACACCGGTTTGGCCCCTTTCACCGTGAGCGTCGGTTGCGCGACCGCGCGGCGCGCGAGCTTCCCGTCGCTGAACGCATTGACCAAGGCTGCGGACGATGCGCTCTACGAAGCCAAGCGTAAAGGGCGCAACCGCGTTGACTACGCCACGGTTGGCTAGCCTCACGTGAGCGCCGCCCCTGATCTACAGACCGAGCAGCCGCGCTGACTGGCCGCCGTCGGTGTTGATCGGCGTCTGGTACGTGCCACCCGAGCCAAAGCATCCAACTGGGCGGGCCACGCCGGGGGCCGCTGGAGACGTGTCACCCCGTGATAAATCGCGCAAAATGCTGCGCATCTGGGATGTGGAGGCTGGCCGGTGGGCATCAATTTCGATTTGACGGACTTGCAGGCATTTCGCGCGGTGGTGGAGTTGGGCAACTTCCGGAAGGCCGCCGAGGCGATCAGCATTTCCCAGCCCGCGTTGAGCCGCCGGATCGACAAGCTCGAAAGCGCGCTCGGCGTGCCCCTGTTTGAGCGCACCACCCGCAGCGTCACACTCACCACCGTCGGCCGCGTGTTTGCCCGCAGCGCTGAACAACTGCTCGACGATCTCGACGTCGCCCTGCTCGGTATCCGCGACGTTTCATCGAGCCGCCTCGGGCAGGTGACCATCGCATGCGTGCCGTCGGTGGCCTATTACTTTCTGCCGAACCTGATTGCGAACTATCACCGCCGCTTTCCACGCATCCGGGTCAAGCTGCTCGATGCAAGCGCAAACGAAGTGCTGGGGGCAGTCATCAGCGGCGAGGCCGACTTTGGCCTGAGCTTCATGGGCAGCCAGGAACCCGAGATCGAATTCAAGATGCTGCTGCAGGAGCGGTTTGTTGCAGCATGCCGGCGCGATCATCCGCTCGCCCGCAAGAAGCGCGTGACATGGAAGGAGCTTTACGCGCACGAATACGTGTCGGTGGACAAAACCTCCGGTAACCGCCTGCTGCTCGATCAGGCGCTGTCGGCCGTCGCCCCGCGTGCACCAAGCGTCTGCGAGACGCGGCACGTCACGACCATGCTGGGGCTGGTTGAAGCGGGGCTGGGTGTCGCTGCGGTGCCATCGATGGCCATGCCGGGGCATGACCATCCAATCCTCACGAGCGTGCCGCTGGTGGAACCGGTCGTGAAACGGCGCGTGGGTATCGTGAAGCGGCGCGGCCGGGCATTGACGCCCGCCGCAGAAGAATTTCACCAGATGATCATCGACGCCAAGCGCAGGGGCGTGACGACGGGCGATGCATGACCCGCACCGCTTGACCTGCCGCGCCGCTGCACTACCTCATTGGCCAGGCACGGAATCGAGCCCGGTTGACTTCACGTCTGCCTGCACTGCGGGCGAAGCCAGGTAGTCGAGAAGCGCCTTGGCTTCTTTCGGGTGCTGCGCGCCAACCGGGATGCCCGCAGCATAGCGCGTCACCGACTGCAGCGACTCGGGAATCTTCCCGACGAAGGTTGCACCGGGCACCGGCAGCAACTCGCTCACTTGCTGGAAGCCGACTTCGTAGTCGCCGGTGGCCACCACCGACGCCACCGGAATACGCGGAATCATCTTCGCCTTCGCCTTGACCTGCTCTTCAATACCGAGCTTCTTGAACAGCTCGCGCTCGATATAGACGCCGCTCGCGCTATCCGAATAGGCAATCGACTTGGCATGCAGCAGCACGTGCTTGAGGGCTTCGGGTGAGCTGATGTCGGGCTTGGCCGCACCTTCGCGCACGACCATGCCGATGCGCGAGTCGGCCAGTTCCACGCGCGATTCCGGGATGACCTTGCCTTGCTTGATCAGATCGTCGAGGGCGTAGCCGACCATCATCACGGCGTCGGCAGGTTCGCCACGTGCGAGCCGATTCGGAATCGCTTCGGGCGACTTGCCCATCGACGGGCCGAGTGCAGTGTTGAGCGAGTTGCCCGTCTGCGCGGCGAACTTGGGCCCAAGCACCTTATAAGCCGCCGTAAAGCCACCGGAACTCATGACGTGCAATTCGGCAGCGTGGACGGTGGCTGCCACCGCCGAGGTTGCGACAAGCGCGGCTGCGCACAGTTTCAGAAGCAGAGTCTTCATGGTGAGGTCATGCCAGGTCGTACATTGTTTGTGAAGATGCGGGGCGGGGGATGCACCCCGCGTCAGTGCGCCGGCGCCAGCGTCACTGCACGGCGGCGATAGAGCGTCAACGTCGCCATCAGTGCGCACGCGGCGGCAAAACTCATCCAGTAGCCAGGGGCAGCCTTGTCGCCGGTCATGTGAATGACCGCTGTCGAGATGGCCGGTGTAAAGCCGCCAAACACTGCCGTCGCGAGGCTATAGGCAAGCGAGAATCCGGCAACGCGCACCTGCACGGGCATCACTTCGGTGAGCGCGACAACCATCGCGCCGTTGTAGATGCCGTACATGAACGACAGCCACAGCAGCACGAGCAGCATGTTCATGAAGCTCGGCGTGTGTGCGAGGAATGACAGCGCCGGATATGCCGTTGCAATCGTGAGCACCGTCATGCCGATGAGCAGCGGCCGCCGACCGATCCTGTCGGAAAGCGCACCGCCAATCGGCAGCCACACGAAGTTCGACACCCCCACACACAGCGTAACGAGCAGGCTGTCGGCCGTGCTCAGATGCAAGACGGTTTTACCGAACGTCGGCGCATAGACGGTGATGAGGTAGAAGCTCGTCGTGGTCATCGCCACGAGCATCATGCCGGCAACGACGACACCCCAGTTTTGCAGCAGCGTGCCGAACACCTCCCTCATGCTCGGACGGTGCCTGCGGACCTTGAATTCCTGCGTTTCTTCAAGATTGCGGCGCAGCACGAAGATGAACGGCACGATCATGCAGCCGACAAAGAACGGCACACGCCATCCCCATGCGGCGATGGCCGGCGCACTCAGCCATTGGTTGAGCGCGAACCCAAGGCCCGCCGCCACGACGATGGCGACCTGCTGGCTGGCGGACTGCCAGCTCGTGAAGAAGCCCTTGCGCCCCGGCGTGGCCATCTCGGCCAGATAGACCGATACGCCACCCAGTTCCGCACCGGCCGAGAAGCCCTGGAGGAGACGCCCCAGCAACACGAGCGCCGGTGCCAGCAGGCCGATCGTGGCGTAGCCGGGAACGAACGCGATCAGCACCGTCCCGCTTGCCATGATGGACAGCGTGACGATCAGGCCCTTGCGGCGACCGACATCGTCAATGTAGGCGCCGAGCACGACTGCGCCGAGCGGCCGCATCAGAAAACCGGCGCCAAAAACAGCGAACGTCATCATCAGCGAGGCGAACTCGCTTTCGGTCGGAAAGAAGACGTTGGCGATCTGCGTGGCATAGAAGCCGAACAGAAAGAAGTCGAACTGCTCCAGGAAATTCCCGGCGGTGACGCGGAAGACCGCAGCGGCTTTGGATTGCCCGGTCGACAGGCTGGACGGGGGGTGCATCGGGGTGTCTCCTGGAAGCCAAAAAAAGAATACGCCGTTGAACGGCGTTTGTCGTTTTGGCAATGTTCGCTGGGAGACTGACAAACGAGAAGTGCAATTTTCGGAAGGATTGATGTGCTTTGATTATCAATCCCTTGTGCGCGCAACGTCCTGTGGGTGGACGCCAAACGGCAGGTTCAAGCAAGGCATTGCGTCGGAATTGCCCCCAAAAAAAACGCCAACCCGCAATGGGTTGGCGTTCTGCTCAGGGTGAGACCCCCAACCGCGAATCAGTGGAACTGGTTCATGGTGTTGTCTTTACCTGCAGCCTTCAGCGCCGCTTCGCCGCTGAAGTATTCCTTGTGGTCGTCGCCGATGTCCGAGCCCGACATGTTCTGGTGCTTGACGCAGGCGATGCCCTGACGGATTTCCTTGCGCTGCACGCCAGCCACGTAGCCGAGCATGCCCTGGTCGCCGAAGTATTCCTTAGCCAGGTTGTCGGTCGACAGCGCGGCGGTGTGGTACGTCGGCAGCGTGATCAGGTGATGGAAGATGCCGGCTTCGCGCGACGCATCGGCCTGGAAGGTGCGGATCTTCTCGTCGGCGAGCTTCGCCAGTTCGCTGTCGTCGTACTCGGCGCTCATCAGCTGGCCGCGCTCGTAGGCCGACACGTCCTTGCCGGCTTCCTTCATCGCGTCATACACCTGCTGACGGAAGTTCAGCGTCCAGTTGAACGACGGGCTGTTGTTGTACACCAGCTTGGCGTTCGGGATGACCTTGCGGATTTCCTTGACCATGCCGCCGATCTGGCCGATGTGCGGTTTTTCGGTTTCGATCCACAGCAGGTCTGCGCCGTTTTGCAGCGAGGTGATGCAGTCGAGCACGCAACGCGCTTCGCCCGTGCCGGCGCGGAACTGGAACAGGTTGCTCGGCAGGCGCTTCGGACGCAGCAGCTTGCCGTCACGCTTGATCACGACGTCACCGTTGCCCAGTTGGTCAGCCGACAGTTCTTCGCAATCGAGGAACGAGTTGTATTGGTCGCCCAGGTCGCCCGGCGTGTTCGTCACGGCGATCTGCTTGGTCAGGCCGGCGCCCAGCGAATCGGTACGGGCGACGATGATGCCGTCGTCCACGCCCAGCTCCAGGAACGCGTAACGGATCGCGCGGATCTTGGCCAGGAAGTCCTCGTGCGGCACGGTGACCTTGCCGTCCTGGTGGCCGCACTGCTTCTCGTCCGACACCTGGTTTTCGATCTGGATGCAGCAGGCGCCCGCTTCAATGAACTGCTTGGCCAGCAGGTAGGTCGCTTCCGCATTGCCGAAACCGGCGTCGATGTCGGCAATGATGGGCACGACGTGGGTGACGTGGTTGTCGATCTTTTCCTGGATGGCGGCCTTGGCGGCGGGGTCCTTGGCAGCGTCCAGTTCGCGGAACAGGCCACCCAGCTCGCGGGCGTCCGCTTGACGCAGGAAGGTGTACAGCTCGCGGATCAGCGCGCTGACCGAAGTCTTCTCGTGCATCGACTGGTCCGGCAGCGGGCCGAACTCGGAGCGCAGCGCAGCGACCATCCAGCCCGACAGGTACAGGTAGCGGCGTTCGGTGCTCTTGAAGTGCTTCTTGATGGAAATCATCTTCTGCTGGCCGATGAAGCCGTGCCAGCAACCCAGCGACTGCGTGTACTTGGACGGATCGGCGTCGTAGGCAGCCATGTCCGCACGCATGATCTTGGCGGTGTACTTGGCGATGTCCAGACCCGTCTTGAACTTGTTCTGGGCACGCATTCGGGCAGCGTACTCGGGGTTGATCGCGTTCCATGCGTTGCCGTAGGTCTCTTTCAAACCGGCAACTGCCTTGATGTCGTCTTGATACTGGGCCATGTCAATTTCCTGGAAATAAAGCGCGTTTGAGAAGAATCGGTTGCGTGTGCAGCTACGGAATTCGAAGCGAGCAGCATGGATTTATTGTAGGCCGGCTTTGACGCGTCGCAGCAAGGTCTTATATAAGACATAAGAGTTAGTTTTTCTTTATTTTTCAATGAGATAGACAACTTATTTTGCAATGCGGAATGGTTTTTCAGCAAACGGGAAGGCCACGCAAGAGAAATTCCTAGCGGATTCCATAATGTGAAACAACCTTTCAAGTGCCGGAGGCTGGCGAACGCCTGGACTGACGCCGGGCGGATGCGTATCTGCCCAGGTCGAGCGATGCCGGCGCTGTGAGTTGCTCGACGAGTCCGGCGCCTTCACTATTGCTTGCCGCTGAACGATGGAAGGCAGCCGTACCGACCCCTTCACCCGCCCATCAAAAAGGAAGACCCCATGCCCGCTCCTGACTATGACGTTGTCGTGTTTGGCGCCACGAGCATTGTCGGCCAGATCCTGACCCGCTACCTGGCAGAGCACTTTTCGGGGGATGCGGAAACGCTGCGCTGGGCCATCGCCGGACGATCCGAAGCGAAGCTCCTGGAGGTCAAACGTTCGCTGGGTGCGGCAGGCGAGTCCGTTCCGATCATCGTGGCGGACGCTGCCAGCGAAGCGCAATTGCAGGCCCTGTGCGCACAGACGCGGGTGGTGGTGTCTACGGTCGGCCCCTATGCCCTATATGGCGAGCCGTTGATCAAGGTCTGCGCCGAAAGCGGCACAGACTACTGCGACCTCACCGGAGAGACGCAGTGGATCAAGCGCATGATCGACAAATATGAAGCAACGGCGCAGCGGTCTGGGGCTCGCATCGTGCATTGCTGCGGCTTCGACTCGGTGCCATCGGACATGGGGGTCTACTTCCTGCAGCAACAAGCCATGCGGCAATGGGGCACGCCCGTCACGCAGGTGAAGTTGCGGGTCAAGACACTGAAAGGCGGCGCCTCCGGCGGCACCGTGGCCAGCCTCGTCAACGTCGTGCAGGAAGCCGCTGCCGACCCTGCCTTGCGCAGGGAGCTGGCCGACCCTTACGCGCTGTGCCCGAGGGGCCACGGCTTCACGGCACGCCAGCGCTCTGTCAGAGGCGCGGCATTCGATGCCGATTTCGGTGTGTGGATTGCACCGTTTGTCATGGCCGCCATCAACGAGCGCGTGGTGCATCGCTCCAACGCCTTGTCCGGCAACGCCTATGGCAATCCATTCCTCTATGACGAAGCGGTGATCACCGGAGCAGGCCTGAGCGGTCGTATGAGAGCGATGACTATGGTGGCCGGCCTGGCCGCATTCATGCTGGGCATTGTCATCAAGCCCGCCCGCATCGTAATGCAGCGCTTTCTGTTGCCCAAACCCGGCGAAGGCCCCACGCCTGCGGCGCAACTGGCTGGCCGCTATGACCTGCGGCTCTTTGGCCGCACCGATCAAGGAAACACCTTGCGGGTGAAGGTGACCGGGGATCGCGACCCCGGCTATGGCTCGACCAGCAAGATGCTCGGCCAGGCCGCCATCAGTCTTGCGCTCGACCACACGAAAGACGGCCTCAAGACCGGGCGCCCAGGCGGCTTCTGGACGCCCGCCACCATGTTCGATGACCGATTCATCGAGCGCCTGACCCGCCACGCAGGTCTGCGTTTTGAGCGGATATGAGCGGATATGAGCGCGATGAAGCGTCCGCTCGGCAGCGGCATCACTCGCTCTGTTCACGCGCAAAGATGTCCCAGCTGGCCATGAACAGCGCGGCGACCAACGGCCCGATCACGAAGCCGGTGATGCCGAACAGCTCCATACCGCCCAGGGTGGAGATCAGCACGACCCAGTCGGGCATCTTGGTGTCCTTGCCGACCAGCAGCGGGCGCAGCAGGTTGTCGACCAAGCCGATGACGCCACCGCAGAAGGCCACCAGGATCACGCACTTCCAGATCGCGCCCACCATCAGGAAATAAAGCGCGACCGGAATCCAGGCGAGGCTCGCGCCAATCGCGGGCAGCAGCGACAGGAACGCCATCAGCGCGCCCCACAGCACCACGCCGTCAATGCCGAGGAACCAGAAGATGAGCCCGCCGAGCACGCCCTGCACCAGCGCCACGGCAATGTTGCCTTTGACGGTGGCGCGCACGACGGTCGTGAATTTGTTCAGCAGCAGGCGCTTGTGCTCTTCGTCCATCGGCAGCGCGCGGCGCACGCGGCGGCCAATGTCGGTGCCGTCGCGCAGCAGGAAGAACACCATGTAGAGCATCACGCCAAAACCCACCACGAACTGGAATGTGTTCTGCCCGATGCTCAGGGCCTTCGTGGCGGCAAACTGGCTGATCTGCGCAGCGCCATCGGCGAGCTTCTTCTGGATGCCGGCAATGTTCGTCAGGCCGGCTTTGGCAAGCAGTTGCTGCACCCACGTCGGCAGCGCCTGCACCGCCTCGGAGAGGTATCTGGAGTAATTCGGCTGCGCGCCCTGGATCTGCTGATAGGCGACGCCGATTTCCTGCACGATGGTCGCCGTCACAAAGATCACGGGCAGGATCACGATGAGAATGATCAGCGTGAGCGTGGCGAGCGCCGCCAGGTTGGGCCGCTTGCCCATCCGGGCGACCAGCGCGCGCTGCACGGGCTGAAACAGAATCGCCAGGATGACGCCCCAGAACACCGCGCCAAAGAACGGCGAGAGGATCCAGCAGAGCCCGAGGGTGACGACAAACAGCAGGAGGAAGAAGAATTTCTGGTGGCCGTTTCCGCTATCCATGGGTTGTTTTTGCTTGAAGGTGACGCCTGAAAGGCCTGAGCAGGATTCGGGCCAAGGCAATGAAGTCCGAGTATGCCCGCGCGGTTGCCGTTGTCATAGGGGCCGCATCCGGGCAGACAGACGTTTGGAAGCCAACCCGACATTGACGCCCGCGCGCCGAACAGTCTCATGCACGCCAGGCGATGGCGAAACCGATTGCCGGCTATAGTCTGCTCACCCATCCAACCAAACGGAGCACAACGTGGTATTCGAAATGGCCCACATCGAAATTCTCGCCGGCAAGCAACGCGAGTTTGAAGCCGCCGTCCAGCAAGCCTTGCCGCTGTTTGCGCGCGCCAAGGGGTGCCACGGCGCCGAGCTGCATCACATCGTCGAGCGCGACACCAGCTACGTGCTGCTGGTGCGCTGGAACACCGTGGAAGACCATATGGTCGATTTTCGCGAGTCCGACGATTTCCAGGAATGGCGCAAGCTGGTCGGCCCGTTCTTTGCCAAGGCGCCGGAAGTGGTGCACTCCGAGGTGGCGGTCAAGTAGTCGACCCGCCCCGAATCGTTCGATGCTCATCCAGGCACGGGATGCGCGTGGCGCCATCTCGTGCCATGCCGCGGCAACAACCCGGCCGCCCGGCCCTTTTTTCAGGGCTCCGGCCTGAATATTCCGTAAAAAATCCTTTTGCATTTGTTTGCAGTCCGCGCTCGCGGCGCGGGTCCAATGGCACGGTAAAGAAGCGTCCAATGCTGCCGTTAGCCAGAAACGTGTACTGCACGCGGCAACGCGCGTCGGCACCTGTGCAACCCGTTCGCAACCACCTTCCGGCCCGTCCAACCGCCCGCCAAGACGCTCCACCACTCCGTTCATGTCTTCTGAAACGTCGATGGACAGGCGCTTTGGCGCCAGCGTCGCCATCGTCCTCGTTCCGGTGTTGTCGTTATCGTGCTGGCTGCTGGGCTATGCATGGTTGGCCTACGGCCGTGCCGACGATTCCGCCCGCAGCGTCCGGGCGCTGCGCATGACGTTGCTGGCCATGGAGAAGGTTTCAGCCGAACGCGGCCCGACCAACGGCGTTCTCGGCGAAGACTTGCCGGTGCCGGCCGAGCGCAGCGCGGCCCTGCAACGCATGCGCGCCACCAGCGACGAGCACGTCGCCCAATTGCTCGACGCGCTGGGCCCTGAACATTGCCCAGGCTGCGAGGCCGACATCAAGGCCGCGCGCCGCGCCCAGACGCATCTGGCCGCCGCGCGCGCCAACATCGACCGGCTGACCGCCCTGCCCCTGCGCTCACGCAGCAGCGACGACCTGGCCGATGGCGTGAACCGCATGATCGCGGTCATCCCCGAATTCCTGCCCATCGTCAACGCGCGCACGGCCAACATCACGCGCGGCGATCCCGACGTGCTCAATTGCCTGACGCTGGCGCGGCTGTCGGCCGATCTGCGTGAATACGCGGGCCAGCTCGGTTCGCGCTTTACCGGTGCGCTGGCCATGCACCGCATGCTCACGTTTGACGAGCAGCTTGCCATCGAACGCACGCAAGGCCGCATCGACCAACTGCGCAGCATGATCGAGACCCGCGTGGGCGGGCGGGCGCCATTGAACCAGCACGCCCTGGCCACGCTTGGCGCCCAGTACTTCGGGGACGGGTTGCGCTACGTGGCGGCCGTGCGCGCGAAGGCCAGCCAGCTTGGCGGCGTCGATATCACCCCAGCCGCATTCGCCGAGCGATACGTGCCTACCATGCGCGCCATCACGGATTTCCGCGATATCGTGCTGCGCCTGGCGGATGACGACATCCGCGAACATCGGCGGGCGATGCTGCTGGTGCTGATGGGCTCGGCAGGCGCCGTGGTGTCGGTGCTGGGCGCGCTGGCGTGGATGACGATTTCGTTCCGCCGCAACGTGGTGGGGCCGTTTGTCAACGCCACGCGGCTGATCGACGGGATTGCGCGAGGCAACTTGAGTGTGCACATCCCGACCGACTTTGCGCGGCGCGAGATCCGAGCGATGTTCGACGCGATCCGCGTGCTGCGCATCAATAGCATCGAGCGCCGCCGGCTGGAGGTGGAACGCGCGCACCTGATGCAGGAACTCTCGCGCATGGCCGAGACCGACCCGCTCACCCAGTTGCTCAACCGTCGCGCCTTTGAGGACCGCGCCGGCGCGATGTGCAAATCGCCGCAGCCGAAGGCGCGGCTCATTGCACTGATCATGTTCGACATCGACCACTTCAAGCGCATCAACGATACGTACGGCCACGCCGTGGGCGATGAAGCGCTGCGCACCGTTGCAAGACTGTGCCGCGCTGAAGGCCCGTCGGCCGACATGGTGGCGCGCATCGGCGGCGAGGAATTCGCGGTGATGGTGTGGGCAGACAGCCTCGCGCAGGCCCGCGCGGTGGCCGATCATCTGCGCCATCGCATTGCCGAGGTGACGGTGCCCACCGGTACCGATCTGCCCTGCCGCATGACGGCCAGCTTTGGCGTGGCGGCAGCGCCCGCGGCGGATGGCCCCCAACTGGAGCCGCTGCTGCGGCGGGCAGACCATCTGCTCTATGCCGCCAAGCTGGCGGGGCGCAACTGCGTGATGGCGGACCGCCCGCCTGCGTCGCCCGACGTGGCGCTCGCGGCGGATTGATGCGCGGAGAGCGCTAAGGCTGATTGGCGCGCCAATACGCAATACACGGCAGGTGCCTTTCCCGCAAGGCGGCGGAAGTTGCGTGTGTTTGGTTTGTCGACAACCTCACGCAGATCGCTCTTGGAAGCGGCAGCAGCAGAAACAATGCCGCGATGATGCACCGCCGCAGCGCATTTTTCCAAGACGGAGCCGGATCGACCGCCTACAGTGGCAAGCTGTCATCCACCCATTGCACCGCACATCGGAGCCGACGATGCCGCAAGACCGCCGCCTGATTCTGTACCACTCGCCACGCAGCCGCTCGCGGGGCGCGCGCATGCTGCTCGAAGAACTCGGCGCCGACTACGAACTGCATGCCTTCGACCTGACGACCGGCCAGCACAAGACACCGGAGTTTCTTGCCATCAATCCGCTGGGCAAGGTGCCGACACTGCGTCACGGCGATGCGGTCATCACCGAGCAGGTAGCGGTGTATCTGTATGCGGCGGAGCTGTATCCGGAGGCCGGGCTATCGCCGGCGGTGGGTGATCCGCTGCGCGGTGCGTACCTGCGCTGGATGGCGTTCTACGGCGCGTGCTTCGAGCCGGCCATCGTCGACCGCTCGATGAAACGCGAACCGGCAGCGTATTCGATGTCACCGTATGGCAACTTCGACACCATGCTTGGCACGCTGACAGCCCAGCTGGAGAAAGGTCCTTACCTGCTGGGTGAACGCTTTATCGCGGCGGATGTGCTGTGGGGTGCGGCGCTGGGCTGGACGACGATGTTCAAGCTCATCCCGGAAACACCGCTGGTGCGCGGTTACATTGACCGCGTCATGGCGCGGCCAGCCATGCAGCGCGCGCAAGCTGCCGACGTGGCGCTGGCCGAAGCGCAGGACAAGGCAAAGGCCGAGGCAACAAACGCCGCCCCGGCCCCATAACGCTGCAACCGCGTAGGTCTAGCGGACTCAGTGCGACAGGCGGAACTGCCCCACTGCCTCGTTAAGGTTGTGGGCCTGTTCCTCCAGCGATTCCGCAGCGGCAGCCGCCTGCTCGACCAGCGCAGCGTTTTGCTGCGTCACCTGGTCCATCTGGTTGACGGCCTGGTTGACCTGCTCGATGCCGCTGCTCTGCTCTTCCGACGCTGACGAAATCTCGCCCATGATGTCGGTCACACGCTTCACCGCATCGACGATCTCGGCCATGGTCACGCCGGCCTGATCCACCAGCGCCGTGCCGTTGCTCACACGATCCACCGAGTCGCTGATCAGCGCCTTGATTTCCTTGGCCGCACCGGCCGAACGCTGCGCCAGGCTGCGCACTTCGCTGGCCACCACGGCAAAGCCGCGGCCCTGCTCGCCGGCACGCGCGGCTTCCACCGCCGCGTTCAGCGCCAGGATGTTGGTCTGGAAGGCGATGCTTTCGATCACGCCGATGATGTCGGCAATCTTCTTGCTGCTCTCGTTGATGCCGCCCATGGTCTGCACAACCTGGCCGACCACGTTGCCGCCGCGCGTGGCCACGTCCGACGCCGTGACGGCAAGCTGGCTGGCCTGACGCGCGTTGTCGGCGTTCTGCTTCACGATGCTCGTCAGTTCTTCCATGCTCGACGCGGTTTCTTCCAGCGAGCTGGCCTGCTCTTCCGTGCGCTGCGACAGGTCTGCGTTGCCGGCGGCAATCTCCTGCGCGGCCGAGCGCACCGAATCGCTGCCCAGGCGGATCTGCTGCATCACCGCCGTGAGCTTGTCGGCAAACGCATTGAACGAACGGGCGATCTGCGCGACTTCGTCTTCGCCGTCCGACGGCAGACGCTTGGTGAGGTCGCCGCTGCCCGAGCCGATGTCGTCCATTGCATCGCGGATCATCGACAGGCGGCGGAACGCGCGTGCCGTCATTGCACCGACGATGAGTGCTGCAACGATGGCCACGCCCACCAGCGCGCCAATCGACGTCATCACCAGCGAGCGCATACCCGCGGTGGCGTCAGACTTGTCCAGCGCCACCACCAAGCCCCAGTCGGTGCCCTTCACGCCCTGGCGGTAGAGCAGCTTGGACGCCCCATCCACCGTCACTTCCACGGGCCTCTCGGCTTGTGCCAGCGATGCCAGTGTGGCTTCGTTCAACCCTGCCGCCAGCTCAGTTGCCGGTTTGAGCGTGAGTTTGTCATTCGGGTGCGCAACGATCTTGCCCGCGGCGTTGACGAGGAAACCGAAGCTCGCCTGCGTCGGATGGATGGCCTTCACGTTGGCGATCACGCTGTCCATTGCCACGTCGCCGCCAATCACGCCCTTGAGCGTGCCGCCTTCCAGAATGGGCACCGCAAAGGTCACCACGAGCTGGCCAGTGCTGGCGCTCACGTACGGCGGCGTCACCACGGGCTTGCCAGCGTCCACCGCCTGCTTGTACCAGGGGCGCGCGGTCGGGTCATACGTCGGCGGAATGCCTTCGGGGTTCGAGAATTTGTACGACTTGTCGGGATAGCCGACATAGACGTTAATGAAGCCGCCAGCCTTGTGCACGGCCTTGAAGACCGGAATCGGATCGGCAGACACCGCCACGTCTTGCAGCGACGCCATCATCTGCGTCTTGGACGCCACCCAGTCGTCGATGCCAGCGATGTGGCCGCGCGCGACGGACTGCAGGTTCTGGCGGATGGACTCGTCGTTGTACGAGCGCGTCACGAGATAGTTGAGACCGCCGGCAAAGGTCAATGCGCCGACCACGATGGCAACGCAGGTCAGCAAAATGCGAGTACGGATGGATGCAAGCACGGTATGGTTTCCTACTACGAGGCCCATGGCAGGGGTTCCACCATGTAAGGCATGCGGCACGCGGCCCTGTCGGCCTGCCGTCGCACAAGAAACGGCCGTTGTAAGAGGATCTGAAGTCTGATTTGTCGAACATGACGTTGTTGTCACGTTGCCGGGGCAGGCAACGTTCTACAATCGCCCTCCCTAGGCTGCCCACGTCGGGCAGGCTCCACTTCAAAAAAAGGAATGCGCATGAAAACCAAAGCCGCCATCGCCTGGAAAGCCGGTGCTCCGCTCACTGTGGAAGAAGTGGACCTGCAAGGCCCGCGTGCCGGCGAGGTGCTCGTCGAGATCAAGGCGACCGGCATCTGCCATACCGACTACTACACGCTCTCGGGCGCAGACCCGGAAGGCATCTTCCCGGCAATCCTCGGGCATGAGGGCGCAGGCGTCGTGCTCGAGGTGGGGGCAGGTGTCACATCGTTGAAAGCCGGCGACCACGTGATCCCGCTTTACACGCCGGAATGCCGCCAGTGCAAGTTTTGCCTGTCGCGCAAGACGAACCTGTGCCAGGCCATTCGTGCCACGCAGGGCAAGGGCCTGATGCCGGACGGCACGTCGCGCTTCTCGCTCGATGGCAAGCCGCTGTTTCACTACATGGGCACGTCCACGTTTGCCAATCACATCGTGGTGCCGGAGATTGCGCTGGCAAAGATCCGCCCCGACGCGCCGTTCGACAAGGTCTGCTACATCGGCTGTGGCGTCACCACGGGCGTGGGGGCGGTGGTCTACACGGCCAAGGTGGAACCGGGCGCAAACGTGGTTGTGTTCGGTCTGGGCGGCATCGGCTTGAACGTGATCCAGGGCGCGAAGATGGTGGGCGCCGACAAGATCATCGGCGTGGACCTGAACCCCGCACGCGAGGCGATGGCACGCAAGTTCGGCATGACGCATTTCATCAACCCGAGCGATGTGGAGAACGTGGTCGATCACATCATCCAGCTCACCGATGGCGGCGCGGATTACTCGTTCGAATGCATCGGCAACACGAAGGTCATGCGCCAGGCGCTGGAGTGCTGCCACAAGGGCTGGGGCCAATCGATCATCATCGGCGTGGCCGAAGCCGGCGCGGAGATCAGCACGCGCCCGTTCCAGCTCGTGACCGGCCGTGAGTGGAAGGGCTCCGCATTCGGCGGCGCCCGCGGCCGCACCGACGTGCCCAAGATCGTCGACTGGTACATGGAAGGCAAGCTCAACATCGACGACCTCATCACGCACACGCTGCCGCTGGAGCGCATCAACGAAGGCTTCGAGCTGATGAAGCGCGGTGAGTCGATCCGTTCGGTCGTGTTGTATTGATCCTTGGGGATGGAGCCACGCGATGACGATCCCGGTACCGGCACTTGAACTGCTTTCCGAACACGCCTGCTTTGGTGGCGTGCAGCGCTTCTATCGGCATGCCTCGACGGCGATCGGGCTGCCGATGCGCTTCTCGGTCTACCTGCCGCCCCAGGCGCTGGCAGGCACGAGCTGCCCCGCGCTGTTCTATCTGGCGGGCCTGACGTGCACGGAAGAGACGTTCGCCATCAAGGCCGGTGCGCAGCGCGTGGCAGCACGCGAGGGGCTCATCCTCATCGCGCCCGACACCAGCCCGCGCGACGCGAACGCCCCCGGCGAAACCGACAGCTGGGATTTCGGCATTGCCGCCGGCTTCTATCTGGACGCCACGCAGGCGCCATGGCGCGAGCACTACCGCATGGAAAGCTATATCGCCGACGAACTGCACCACATCGCGCGCGTGGTCTTTCCGGTGGCGGCCGGGCGCATTGGCATCTTTGGGCACTCGATGGGCGGCCACGGCGCGTTGACGCTGGCGCTACGCCATCGGGAACGCTTTGCTTCGGTGTCTGCGTTTGCGCCCATCGCGCATCCGTCTGTGTGCCCGTGGGGCATCAAGGCATTCACCGGGTATCTCGGGGATGATCGCACCGCCTGGGCAGCGCACGATGCCACGCAGTTGATGCGGCAGGCGTCGTGCCCCTTCCCGCGCGGCATCCTGATCGATCAGGGCGAGGCCGATAAATTCCTCGCAGAACAGTTGTACCCGGATGACTTCGCGGCCGCGTGCGCCGCAGCCGGGCAACCGCTGCAACTGCGCCGCCACCCGGGCTACGACCACGGCTACTACTTTATCCAGACCTTCATCGAAGACCACCTGCTGCACCACGCGGCACAACTGCGTTAGCAGCAGGTGAGCGCGCGGTTAGCGGCCGCTACCACCGCCGCTGCCGCCCGCGGCCCCGCCGGCGCCGCCGCTGCCTGCCCCGCCACCGACACCGCCCGAGCCGGCAGCGCCGCCGGTACCTCCGCCATTACCGCCGCCCGGCGCGCCCATCGAACCGCCCGTGCCAGGAGCGCCTACCCCTACCCCGCCCGAACCGCCGCTGGTCGTGCTGCCGGTCGAATCGTTCGCACCCCCGCCATAGCCGCCGCTGGAACCCGAGCGCGACGATGTGTTGCCGGAGCGTCCTTGCTTGCCGGTGGCATTGCGATTGCGGGTGGCGTCCCGCCCGCTGCCCGTCGAACCACCGTCGACGGCGGTGCCCCCCCTGCCCATGGTGGTCGCGTCGGTGCTGGTAGCGCCGGCGGGGGACATGCTGCTGCCGCCCGCCGTGCTATTGGATCGGGCCGCCCCCGTCTGGGCATAAGCCGCCGCGGTACCGCCTGCCAGCGCCAGCGCGACAACAAGAGAAGATGCACGGAGATACGTCATGAATGGCTCCTTGAGGTTGAGGATGTGCCCCTCCAATTCAGCAAGGCCCGTTCCGCCATCACCCGGCGCCATCGTCGAACGCACTGATTGGCTGGATATTTGCTTGAGACCGTGCGTCAAAATGCGGAGGTCCGCACTCAGCTATACATTCAACTGTGTATGTATAATCGCCTGCCCGACTATCGGTGCGCCGTCGCGTGCGTGTCCAACGCTGCCACCGCGCCTTCAGCCCGACGATGGAGCTGCTCACCGTGAAACTCCCCATCCCGCTGCCCCAGTCATGGCGCCCAGCGGGCGACACCACCAACGCCAAGGCCGCCCCGGTCGCCCTGCCGCTGCCGGGCGATCCCGATGCCTGGATCGCCTGCGAGCATTGCGACACCCTGCATCGCCACGAAGTCATTGCGCTGGATGAAGAGGCGCATTGCACACGCTGCGGCATCAAGCTGTATCGCAATCAAAGCGAGCGGCTGTCGGTGCTGCTGCCTCTGGTGGTGACGGGCCTCATCGTCTACATCGTCGCCAACATCTTTCCGATTGCCGAGATGAACGGCGGCGGCAACCGGCACGCCACCACGCTGTGGGGCGCCATCGTGGCCCTGTATGACTACGACATGCTCTTCGCTGCCGTGCTGGTGGCGCTCACCACGGTGTTCTTCCCGCTGATGTACATGTCGGTGCTGGCGCCGCTGCTTATCGCGAGATGGCGCGGGCGGCAGCATCCGGCGGCCGCGCTCGTGCTGCGCGCGGCTGCGTTGATTCGCCCCTGGGCGATGGTCGAGATCTTCATGCTGGGCGTGGTGGTGGCGCTCATCAAAGTGGCGCGCATGGTGTCGCTCGAGGCCGATGCGGGCTTGTGGGCGTTTGCCGCGCTCACTGTGTTCCTGACGGTGGCGTTGTCGATCGACCTGCGGCCGTTCTGGCGCGAGATCGGCCTGACGCTGCCGCCTGGCTCGCAAGTCGACGCGCCGACCGGCATGGACGCCGCGGCCCGCCCCGGCGAGGATCGTCCATGAACAGCGCCACCACGCCTGCCTCTGCACAGCCGGCGCAACAAGGCCGCCCGCTGCGCGCCGCCGCGCATGGCCTGGTGACATGCGAGCGCTGCGGCCTGCTGGCGCGCATGCCCGAATCAGAGGCCGCCACGCGAGCGGTGCTGACCCACGCAGACGCGCCCGACGAAACCGCCCCAGCGCCAGTTTGCCCGCGCTGCATGTCGCCCCTGCACGTGCGCAAGCCCGACAGCCTGGCGCGCTGCTGGGCGCTGCTGATTGCGGCAGCCGCCATGTACCTGCCCGCCAACCTGCTGCCCGTGATGATTACCGACACCCTGCTCGGCTCGCAGCAGGACACCATCATGAGCGGGATCGTCTACCTTTGGACGTCGGGCTCGTGGCACCTGGCCATCATCGTGTTCATTGCCAGCTTTCTGGTGCCGCTGGCCAAGCTCGGCATCCTGGCGGTGCTGTGCCTTTCGGTGCAGCAACGCTGGCATTGGAACCCGCGCCTGCGCACGCGCCTGTACGCGCTGGTCGAGATCATCGGCCGGTGGTCGATGCTCGATGTGTTTGTGGTGACGCTGCTGGCAGGGCTTGTGCACCTGTCGACGCTGGCCATCATCAAGCCCGGCCCTGGTGTCGGCCCGTTTGCTGCCGTGGTGGTGCTGACCATGTTCGCCGCCCGCTGTTTTGATCCCCGCCTGATCTGGGACGTCATCGACGAGCCCGATCCTGAAGAGACCGATGTATGACCGACCCCGTCGATAACGAAAACATTCCCGCGCCGCGCCGCATGAAGCGCAAGCGTTGGCTGCCCTCTCTGATCTGGCTGGTGCCGATCGTGGCGCTTACGGTGGGCGCCACGCTCATGGCGCGCGTGATCCTCGCGCGCGGCGCGCAAGTGACTGTCACGTTCAGCTCGGCCGAGGGCATTGAGGCAGGCAAGACGCGCGTGAAATACAAGAGCGTCGATATCGGCGTGGTCAAGGCTGTGGGGCTCACCGACGACCGGTCCGGCGCCGTGGTGCTGATCGAACTCACGCATGACGGCAAGGCGTTTGCCGCGTCCGACACTCGGTTCTGGGTGGTGCGCCCGCGCGTGGCGGCCGGCAGCATCTCGGGGCTCGGCACGCTGCTCTCCGGGGCCTACATCGGCGTGGACGGCGGCCGCTCGCAAGAGAAGAAATCCGTCTTCAAGGGCCTCGACACACCGCCAGCCATCTCCGCGGATGCCCCGGGCAAACAGTTCACGCTGCATGCGCCCGACCTGGGCTCGCTCGATATCGGCGCCCCGGTGTATTTCCGCCGCGTGCGCGTGGGGCAAGTCACTGCCTACGACATCGACGCCGACGGCAAGGGTGTGACCTTGCACATCTTCGTCAACGCGCCGTTCGACAAGTTTGTGGCACGCGGCACGCGGTTCTGGAACGCCAGCGGCATCGACCTCAAGCTCGACGCCAACGGGCTGAAGGTCGATACGCAATCGCTGCTGACCGTGGCGCTCGGCGGCATCGCGTTCCAGACACCCGAAGAAGCCGATCACGAGCCGGCTGCCTCCGACGCGCAGTTCCAGCTCGTGCGCAACGAAACCGCGGCGCTGAAGGACCCTGAACACCTGTCGCAGACCGTGGTGATGTACTTCCACCGCTCGCTGCGCGGGCTCAACGTGGGCGCACCGGTGGAGTTCAAGGGCATCAACGTGGGCGAGATCAAGTCGATCGGCATCCACTACAGCAAGAAGCGCCACGAGTTCGTGCTGCCCGTGACGGCCACGCTGTACCCCACGCGCTTCGGCATGGACATCCGCGACGACAACCCGCAGCACGCCGCCGAAGACGTCCGCACACAGTTCGACGTGCTGGTGAAGAACGGCATGCGCGCGCAGCTCAAGAGCGCGAGCCTGCTGACGGGACAGCAGTTCGTGAACCTCGACTTCATCGACACGGCCGAGCGCGAGAAGACCCCGCCGCGCTTCGGCATGCGCGATCGCGACGGCGCGTATGTGTTCCCCACGGCCGACAACCCCACGGACGATATCGAAGCGCAGATTGCCGGCATCGCCAAGAAGCTCAACAAGGTGCCGTTCGAGCAGATCGGACAGGATGTTCACCGCACGCTGACGACGCTCGACGCTACGCTCAAGCAGACCGAGCAACTGGCCAAGACCGTCAACAGCGATCTCGCCCCGCAGATGAAGGAAACGCTGGCCGAGGCGCGCCGCACGCTCGACTCTGCGCGGCAGGTCTTCTCCGACGATGCCCCGCTGCAACGCAATGCGCGCGACACGCTGGAACAGGTGGCCAAGGCCGCCGCGTCCGTGCGCGTGCTGACCGACTATCTGGACCGCCACCCGGAAGCGCTGATCCGCGGCAAGGCAAAGGACGCGCAATGATGCCGATGCAAACGACGATGCTGTCTTTTTCTCTTCGCGTGGCCGGCGGCGCTGCCGTGGCCTTGCTGGTTGGCGCGTGCGCCTCGCCCGAGCCGACCTTGCATACGCTGTCGGCGCGCCCTGAAGCAACCGACACCAGCCGCTTTCAGCGTGCATTCCGCCTCTCGGGCGTGCGGGTGCCCGATCGCCTGGACAAGCCGCAGATCGTGCTGCGTACGTCCGACAGCGAAGTGGTGGCGCTTGAGGAGCAACGTTGGGCCGCGCCGTTCGGTTCGGAACTGCGCGATGCGCTGTCTGCGAACCTGGCGACGACGCTGTCTGCCGTGGACGTGGGAAGTGCCGCAGCGCCCGCGGGTGTGCCGCTCTACCGCATCGGTGCCGAGATGCGCAGCTATGACGCGCGGCCCGGCCAGGGCGTGACGGCGCTGGTGACGTGGCGCGTATCGCGCGATGTGGCCGCCCAAGGCGCGAGCACCGCCGCGCTCACCTGCCAGACGACGCTTGCGCTACCTGTGTCTGGGCCCTCCGCAGCCGCGGATTCAGCGGCTGGCGTCAACGCGGTGGTGTCATCCACGCAACGCCTCGTCCAGCAATGGTCGCAACAGATTGCGCAGAGCGTGCAGGGTCTGGAAGCGCCTTCCGCTGTGCCGGCGTGGTGCCGGTAGGTCGATCGGTCAGCGCTCGGCCAGTTGCTGCGTGAGCTGGCCGAGCGTGGCAAGCGCAGCTTCCAGGTTGGCCGAAGGTTCCAGCCCGAAGCAGATGCGGAAGAAATGATCGAAGCGGTTCAGGTTCGAGAACATCGTGCCCGGCGCAATCCGGATGCCCTGAGCCAGCGCCGCATCGAACAGTTCCATCGACGACACGTTGGCTGGCAGCTCGACCCACATCGCCAACCCGCCTGACGGCACCGACAACCGCGTGCCCGCGGGGAAGCATCCCGCAATCGATTCAGCCATGCGCTCGCGCTGTTCGCGCAACGTCTGGCGCAGCGTACGCAGGTGACGGTCGTACGCACCCGACGCGATGAAGCGCCCCGCCAGCACCTGCGACCACGAATCGTTCGGCCGCGATTGCGCAAACTTCAGCATCTGTACGCGCCCCTGCCAGCGGCCGGCCGCCATCCAGCCCAGGCGCAGGCCGGGTGCCAGCACCTTGCTCAACGACGCGCAATAGATGACGTTGCCCGTGCGGTCCCACGCCTTGAGCGCCTTGAGCGGCGTGGGGCTGTCGCCAAGGGCGCTATACGTATCGTCTTCAATCAGGGCGATGCGGTTGGCGTCACAAAAGGCGGCCATCCGGCGCTTGGCGGCGTCAGGCATGATGCTGCCAAGCGGGTTTTGCAGATTGGGCACGACCACCACGGCCCGAATGTTGCCGTAGGCCTGCACCGCCATCTCCAGCGCTTCCAGCGACATGCCGGTGCGCGGGCTGGTCGGAATTTCCACCGCGCGCATGCCCAGGCTTTCCAGCACCTGCAGCAACCCGTAATAAGTCGGCGATTCCACGGCCACGGTATCGCCCGGTTGGGCCACCGCGCGCAATGCGAGGTTCACCGCCTCGATGCAGCCGTGAGTGACGATCACGTCGTCCGGCGCGACCTGCACGCCCATGTCGAGCGCACGGCGCGCCACGGCGGTCTGCAACTCGGGATGGCCGTTCGGGATGACAGCCTGCGTCAACAGGAGCGGATACCGCCGCAGCACCTGCGACGCAATCCGGTTGAGTGCCGCCGCCGGGTACAACGCGGCAGCCCCACTCGCTCCCGACAGGTCGACATGCACCGTGGCATGCTGGCCGCGCGCCACGATGGCGGACACGCGCGCATGCACGCCCACGTAAGCCGCCGGATCGGGCGTCGAAACTTCGGGCTCCTTGACCGGTGCCAGCAAGGCGCGCCGCGGCTGACGCACAAAGTAGCCGGAGCGCTCCCGAGCTTCCAACCAACCTTCCGTCTCCAGGTGACGGCACACCTGCAGCGCCGTCGACAGACTCACGGCGTGCGTGCGCATCAGCATGCGCACCGACGGCATGCGCTCGCCCGGCGCCAGCACCCCGCTGCGGATCGCGCCGAGGTAATGGTCGGCAAGCGTCCGGTACAGCGGCTGCGCGCGCGGGGAGGTCAACTCGGTGACGGACATGGCGGCGAGGGCGACGACAGGCGGCGGGTAGAGTCCAGCACATCATGCCGGTACGACCGCGACCGCAACAGATACAGACAGCGGCAAACTGTACCGTAACAGATGGTCACAACACCTCGGGTGTTGCGGCTCACGTCGCCCCGCTCTGTGTCTATTGGCGGCCCGGCGTGTTCCCTACGCTGCAGCCATGTTCAGGAGATCGACATGACTGCGACGACATCCGCACACGAACCGCAATGGTTGGCGCTTTGCCCCGGACAAGCCGGCCTGCACTGGCTGCCCGTTGGAACTACGCTCGTGACTTTGGAAGGCAGCTTGCGGCTGGAGCCACCATCGCGCTCGGTGGCAGCCGCGCGGTACACCCTCGGCGCTGGCCACGCGCACGTTGTGGAAACGTCCGGGTGGTGGCGTCTGCGTGCCGATGAGCGCTCCGGCGCGCACCTGCGCATCGTCGCCGGTGCTGCCCGCACGCCACGCCCGATGTGGTCAGCGATGGGGCGTTGGCTGGCAAACATCATTCAGCCGCGCCAGACCTCGCGCGGCTGAAATGACGATGCTGAGCGGCTAGCGCCGCCGGTCTGGCTTTGCGGGCGGCGCTGCGGGGCGTTCCCCGTCGCCCGCGCTGATCGAAGCGTTTTCGAAGTCGCCCGGGTCCTCTTCGCCTACGCCGCTCTCGCTTGGGATGGCCGGCGCGACGGGTTTGGCGGTGGCGTCACTCGAAGGCGCTTTGGCTTTGTTGTCATCACGGGGTGTATGGGTACCGCTCATGGCTGTTTCCGGCTGTTCTGGTGCTGCCCCAGCCGCTGCTGGTTTTGCGGCATTTGCCCCTCTTGAGCAGCGGCACGGCCGTCTTCAGCGGGCGCCGGCGTCGGGCGCTTGGCAGACTGGCCGGTGCCGTGCTGCATCGAAGTGCGCTCGGCGCGGTCGGATTCTGTGCTGCCCTTGGCGCGAGCCCCTTCCTTCTGCGCTTGATCGCGGCGTTCGCCCTTCTTACTCTCACTCGTTCGTTCCCCCGCGTTTCCTCCCGCCTGTGCAGCGGGCTTGTGCGGTTGCTGTGCGTGTTGCTTCATCGTCAGCCTCCTGGTTTCAGTTGCGAGCGGCTTGCCCGCGGCAAAGTGGGTCGCAACGAGCGTGCCGCCCAAACAGTGCGCTGGCGGACGCCGCTTGCGCCGCGCGCAGGTATCCGCCTTGCTGCATTCGCAGTGTCGCGCCTTGGCGCACAAGCACGCATGGAGAATCCACATGGCTACCAGCAACCTGTATCGCACCGGCGAGGCACCTGCACAAACCGGCAAGGGTCACGGCACCGACGCCCTCGGCCCCTCCGACAGTTCGGACTCGGGCAGTGACGTGGTCGGCGGCCCGGGTCTGGGCAGCGACGTCGAAGATCGCTTTGAGGACGATCCCGCCGTTCACACGCATGGCAATGCAGCCAACCGCACGGCTGGCGCGGACCTTGGCGACGTCAATCTCGACAGCGACACCGATTCCACCGGCACGGGCGAGCGGCGCGCAGCGGGGCGCGAACCGGTGATACGCGAGGGCGGCGACTTAATGCCCGACACGATACGGGACCTGAATGACCCGGAAGTCGACACCCCAATCGACGACGAGAACTTCGAGCACGCCACAGGCTTGGCCGGAGAAAACGACGATGCAGACGCGCCAGACGCCGTCGAGCTGGACGATGCGCCGATCGACCCGCAACCCGGCAGCCGCGATCTGCCGGTGCAATCGCCCACCGGAGGCGGCACGGATGGGTCCGACAACATGCGCCGCAGCCGCCCGACGTACGAGGGCAAGCGCGTGCCGGGTCCGCATCGCGGTTGAGCCGGGCGGGATGACCGCGGGCCGCCCTGCACGCCAGCGCGGTCCGGTCTAGACTGGCGGCGGACCAGCGCTTCGCGAACGCGCGCGCACGCTGGCCCGCCGCGCCCACGTCTGGGTGAATCTCACGTGCCTGCCCTATGACCCGTCTACGCTTCTTTGCCCGTACTGCTGCCGCTGTCGCCCTTCTGACTGCGGCCCTTCCCCTCCCCGCTTCCGCACAAAGCACCGCCGCCGCGCCCACACGTGTGCGGGCCACCATCAATGCGGTTCACAGCACCGCTGTCGACTTGACCGACACGTCCGGCAACAAGGCCACCGTGACGCTGCCGGTGGACCTCAGCGTCACGCAGGTTGCGCCGATCGAGCCGTCGGCCATTCGGGCCGGCAGCTACATCGGCACGGCTGCGGTCAAGGAGCCGGACGGCACGCTCCGTGCGCTGGAGGTACACGTGTTTCCGGAAGCCATGCGCGGCACCGGAGACGGCCACCGCCCCTACGATCTGGGGCCGAACAGCAGCATGACCAACGGCACGGTCGAGCAGGCAGGCGCCGTCACCGGGGCGCAGGGCCGCACGCTGTCTGTCAAATACAAGGATGGAGAGCAGCGCATCGTGGTGCCGCCACAGGTGCCGATCGTCACCTTCGAGCCGGGCCGGCGCGACGACTTGAAGGCCGGCGCGCATGTCGTGATGTTCGTACGCGCCGATGCGCAGGGCACGCTGGTTGCGCAACGCGTGTTGGTCGGCAAGGACGGGATGGTCCCGCCGATGTGACGACGATGTAATGGATGCAACATCGGGCCAGCCACATGTGCTGGCCCGATTTGCTTAGAACGGCTTGCTGACCGACAACAGAAACGTCCGGCGCGGCGCAAACTGCGGCGCCCCCACGCCGATGCCCGTGCCGTCGCGCAACTGGTAGCTGCGGTCGAAGATGTTCAGCACGGTCAGCCGCGTCTTGAACTTGCCCAGCGTCGGCAGGTTGAAGTCGCGGGCGGCGCCCACGTTCATCTGCCAGTAGGCAGGCAGGTGGTCGGTATTGGCAAAGCCGTTGCGCAGTCCCGTACCGAACAGCACATCACTCGAATAGGTCGTGCCGGAATACCGATACGACACACCCGCCGACGCGGTCAGGCGCTGGTCGTGATCGAGGTTGACCCAATGGTTGTTGATGTAGGCCAGCTCGTCGGCATCGAAGTGGAATTGGCCGGTCTCGATGCCCTTGCCCTGCGCACGCGACACGGCCAGGTTCAGATACGCCCCGAAGTTGCCGTTGCGATAGTTCGCGCTGCCTTCCAGCCCGTAGATCCGGCCACGCTCGTAGTTGAACGCGGAGTACAGCAGCGCATTGCCAAACTGCCCTTCATCCTGCAAATGGCGCACGTCGCGGTAATACGCATCCAGTCCCAGCGTCAGATGCGGCGTGAGCTGGTGGGAAATCCCCAGATCAAAGTAGTTCGAGCGCTCCGACTTGACGGCCGTGTTCGCATCCGAAGGCAGCGCGTTGGTCGTGCCGGCAAAGGCTTGCACCGAGGTGTTGTCGAACTTCTCCGTGGGCGGCGGCGTGAAGTAGCGCGCGTACCCGGCATGCACGCGGGTGCGCGACGTCAGGTCATACGTCAAGCCCAGGCGCGGGCTCAATTGCTGCTCGCTGACGACGGTGTTGACGCGGTCGTAGCGTGCGCCGTAGTTGACGGTGAGCCGGTCGGTGGGCTTCCACTCGTCCTGCAGGTAGACGCCGAAGGTTGTCCCGCTGCCGCTGTGGTTGTCGACAATGGTGAACGGCGTGGTGCTGGTCTGCGCGCCGGAGGCGTCGGCGGCAAATACGCTGGCGGTGTTGTTGGCCACATAGCGCTCGCGCTGCACGAACACGCCGGCACGCAGCGTGTGCTTGTCGGTCAGCTTGTAGCTTGCGTCGCCCTGCACACCGTAGGCCTCATTGCGGCGCATGATGTCGGCCGCCACGCCGTTGTAGACCAGATCCCCGATCGGGTCGGGGATGTAGTCGATGCGGCTGACACGGCGGAACACCGACACCTGGTAGTCCAGCTTGGGCGATACCTTCTGCTGATACGTCAGGATCTGGAAGTCAGTCTTCTCGCGCTGATTGGCGTTGAGCGCTTCCGACGCCGGCGGCACTGCGCCATCAAGCGTGAACTTCGGCGTCAAGCCCGGGCGCGTCGGAATCTGGAAGCGGCCGTTCGACGTGCCGAACATGAAGCTCACGCGGCTATCGCTATCGAGCAGGTACGACAGCATGCCGAACGACTTGTTTTGCGTGGTGTGGTCGTGCGTGGCGTTGCGGTTGCCCGTCGGGTTTTCAATGCCCATGTTGTTTTCGGCAAACACGCCTGACAGGTAATAGCTGAAGCGGTCTTTCGTGCCCTGGATCTGCGCATTGACCTCGTGCGTGGCATTGCTGCCCAGCACCGTGCCGATCTCGCCGCCAAAGGCCTTCGGCTCGCCATCCTCGTCGGTCGATGCGCCTTTGGTGGTGATGTCGACGATGCCGGCGGTGCGGTAGCCGTACTGCGCTGGCAGCGCACCGGTCAGCACGTTGATCTGGTTGGCGAAGCGCGTATCGAGCATCTGCCCGAAACCGCTGATCGGCTCAGGCACGATCACGCCATTGATGCGGTACTGAAGGTTCGAATGGTCTCCGCGCACGTGCAGTTGCCCGTACGAATCCTGCACCACGCCCGGCGCCTGCAGCAGCACCTGGTTGAGCGGCGTGGCATCGCCCAGCGGCAGGCGGTCGATGTCATCGGTGTCGAACTTGTAGACGGAGCTGCCGGTGTCCGGCGACAGCGCATTGCGTGCGGCGTCCAGGCGCTTGGCCGTGACGCGGGTTTCGCTGAGGTCGCGCACGTTGGTGGCGGGTGCCGTCGTGGCGGGCGTGGAAGGCGCGGCGGCCGGCGGTGTGGCCTCCTGAGCCAGGGCGGAAACCGAGGCGACGGACGGCAGGACGGCGGCAAGCGCCATCACCAGCTTGCGGGGCTGGAAGGGAATCATGAAAAAACCTTTGAATCGAGCGGATGCGTTAAACAGCGGCACGCGCATGCGTCACTACAACGCGCGCGCCGACGGGCAAGGCAGGAATCAAAGGCGGATTGGAGGATCGCGCGAACACACGGCGACCGGAAACACCGGCGCGCCCGCATGAAAACCGATGTGCGGAAAGTGCCAGCGGCGCGTATGTGCCAGCCGCAGCGCCACCAGCATCGGCAAGGCAGCCGCCAGAGCGGCATAGGCCGCGCACTGCAGGCACGCGGCGTGTTCCTGCGCGGGCTGACTGCGCTCGGCACTGGCCGGCTTGGCCGTGGCAGCGGCATTGAACGCGACGCCGGTCGCTTCGCTGAATTCACTCCAATGCGAGAGCGCATGCCGCAGTGCGCCCTGCTGACCGAACAGCAGGAACACGGTCAGCAGGCAAGCCAGCCAACGCGGATGGAGGAAGGATGAGCGGAAGGAACGCAAGGTCGGGCGCAGATGCGGGCGCGTAGTGTCACCGACTTGCGCGCCTCAATGCAACTAAGTTGCGAATTCTGACACCAGCCGCCTGATTCAGCAATCCGTCAGGTGGTGGGGCAGAACACCCGCTGAGCTTAGCGCCCCCGTATTACAAGCGCGTGTGCGCAAAGCCCGGCATGAGACCCGTCGGCACGCCCAGGCTCGGCACCGGCACGCGCTTCCAGTTCGGGCGCGTCTTGCGGGCGGCCTCGGCGCGTTGCGCGGGGGCACCCAGCTCCGTGGCATCGTGCAGGCTTGCCAGCCACGCGCCGTAGTCGAACCAGCCGTCGCGCACGAGCTGTTCGCCCACGCAATTGGCAAAGCGATCCGATTTGGGCAGGAAGCACAACTCAAAGCCTTCGGCCTCGCGACGGCCATGCATCCAGCGATGCGGTACCTGGTGGCTGGCCAGCGCTTCCGACAAACGGGTGCCGTAGCGCTGCTGCCCTTGCCGCCGCGCGCCGATCACATGGAAGCTGTCAAGCAGCCGGCGCAGTCCCAGCGCAGAACGCGCATGACGCACCTCGGCATCGACCAGCAGCTCACGGTTCTGCGTGCGAGCCTGCAACGCCAGCGCCGCGAAATGGTGGGCGCCCCACTCGTTCATGTAGAACAGCTCGCCGCCGGCAAAGTCGTAGGCGCGGAACACGTTGGCCTGATCTGCGTAGCGGAAGACGTGGCGCCGGTTGGCGGCAAAATCCGCGTCCGTGCTATGCGGAATGCGGCGGCAATGCTGATGCGCAAACACCAGCATGCTCGGAAACGAATGCACCGAGCACGGCGACTGCGCCAGCCCCGTCACGGCGCGAATGTCGATCTTGCAATGCTCCCGGCGCACGCCCACAAGCTGGCTCAGATGGTGATGCAGCTCGTCCACCCATTCGGCATGCGCCAGATGCTTGGGAAACAGTTGGTGCGCGGGTTCGGCAAGGCCGCCCTCGAACAGGAACGGCACGCTCTTGTGCCAAATATCGAGTTTCCAGTGCGACAGCGCATCGCTGGGCGTGCGATGGTGTGCAACCGATTGCGTGACATTGAAGGCGCGCGACTGGACAACCCAGTTCGACGCCGCATGCAGCAGATTGGAAACGTTCATGTCACCCCCCGGAAGACTGAATCGTTTGTTTGCGGGTTGCCGACATCGCTCTGAATGCGTGGCGAATGTTCAGCAATGTAAAAACCAACGACTCAAACGTACCCCACTTTAGAGGGGTACGCCATGAAGTTTGTTGAAGTCCGTGTTAAGAAAAATACACATAAATCGTAGGGGCTTGCCAGGCGCGCGACATGCTGGAAGAGAGGCATCCGCAGATCAGGAGGAAACCGCAATGTCCGCTCAACCAGGTCATTCCGAAACCGATACGACGCCGCCGCCCGCCGACACGGGACACCCGAACACCACGCCTGCGCCGGACAAGCGCAAGCCCGGCGGCCCACAGGTGCCTCGAGACACGCACCCCGATCCCGCCGAGCAGAACGAGCCCCCCGTGGAAGACTACTGACGCCCTCCAGCCCCGAGAGCCGGCGCCTCAGACCAGGCACATGTCGGACACTTCCTCGTCCGACAAACCCCACGTGGTGGCGTCTTCCACGGTCACGATGGAATCGTCGGATTTACCCAGGCTGATGCGCTCGGGGCGCACGCGCGTCTTGGTGTTGCCCGAATAGAAGACGACCACGTCCGGCTTCAACGCAGACGCGTCGTTCTGGTGAACCACCACGCCCAACCGGTTGGTGCGCAGTTTGACCAGCGTGCCGACCGGGTAGATGCCCACGCTGCGCGTAAAGGCCTGGAAGACGGTTCGATCGAATTGCGTGTCGGTGCGCGCCATCATGTATTTCAGGGCCTGCGCCGGAGACCACGCATGGTGATAGGGGCTGCTCGACGTGAGGGTGTCGTACACGTCGCAAATCGCGCCCATCTTGGCCCACAGGCTGATGCCGTCGGCCTTCTGGGCGTCGGGATAGCCGCTGCCGTCAATGCGCTCGTGGTGGTGCAGGCAGATCTCGCGTGCAATCTCGCTGAACTGTCCGGTGCCCTGCAGCAGGTGATGGCCGCCCACGGCGTGCGTCTGCAGCAGCGCCAGTTCGTCCTTGGTCAGCGCCGTGCTCTTGTCGAGCAGCGTGCGCGGCATGGCCGATTTGCCGATGTCATGCACCAGCCCGCCCAGCCCGCATTCGCGGATCTCGTCTTCGGGCAAGCCCAGCGTCTTGGCCAGCGCCACCATCAGCGCGCACACGGCAAACGAATGCAGGTAGGTGTAGTCGTCCTTGTTCTTCAGGCGCGCCAGGGCGATCAGCGCGTAAGAGTTGCGTGCCAGCGAGTTCGACACGTCGTCCACCAGCAGCAGCGCCTTTTCGGTTTCCAGCGCACGGCCCATGCGCGCCTCGGCAAACATGTGGCCAAGCGTCGCTTTGCCGTTCTGCATCAGCTGCTGGGCGTGCTTCCACTCTTCCTTGAGCGACGTCAGCGTGATCGGCGGTCGCGCAGCCACCGTCTCGCGCGTGAGCGGCTCGGGTGCGGGCGCCGGAGCCGGTGCCGGCATCAGCGTCTCGGACATGACATCTTCGCCGCGCTCGGGGTCGATCCAGATCTCGGTGATACCCGCTTTGCGGATGTCGTCGATCTGGCCCTGGTGCGACAACTGGAATTGCGCACGCCAGAACGGGTGCTTCAGCCAGGACCCGCCCAGCTTCATCACAAACATGCCGACACGCAATTGGCTCGCATCGATTCGCTTCATACCCTGCCTACCTCGGCTCGAAGTCCGGTTTTTTCATTGAATTAGGGGAGCGGCGTGCCAGCCGACACTGGCTCGTATTTCGCAGTCCAGGCGCTTCACGCTGGTGGATGCTCTGGTCCTCCAGCACGACAAACCGCGCTTGGCTTATCGGCAGCCCTGCACAAAACTTGAGGTGGATATGGGTTGGGCGGCGCGCGGCATACTGCAGCCGCGGCAAGCAAACACCGGAAAACCGGCTGTGGCAGCGGCCGAATCAAACAGGTGGCGCGTCAAGACCCTCGCCGGGCGGGCTGGCGGCCCGGCGCGGGAGGGGTACACTAGCCCTCAAGGATGCGCATCCGATATGACTCAAGATCCCGTCTCTCAACGCAAGCAGCATAACGCCGATGACTTCGCGCTCACCCGCGACGCCATCCGGTGGCTCGCGTCCCTGCCCGACCCGGTGCGGCCGATCGAACTCGGCCGGAAGTTTCCGCGCATCATCAACACGATTGCCGCCAAATGGGCCGATTTCATCGGCTGCCGGCGCTACCTGAACAGCCTGCAGATTGACGACCGTGGCGGCCGCCAGGGATTTCCGTTCGAGATCGTCCAGGAAATCTGCACGCTGCGCGAATACTTCGATTCGCTGTATCCGCCCGACAAGGACCTCTGGCAAAAGGCCATCGACGCGAACAAGCGCTGAAGCGTTCGCAGTTCGCTCCAAAGCAAAGCGGCCCACCTTCGGGCCGCTTGTCATTTGCACGCGCCGGCTTGCCGATCAGGAAGCGGAATCCGGCCCCGATGCCAGCTTGTTGAGCAACGCCAGCAGCGTCTGCCGCTCGTCCGCCGAAAGATGCGCCGTCACGCGGGCGTCGTGCGCGGTGACGGCGCGGGTGATTTCGTCGAGGGTGGTCGCTCCCTTGGCGGTCAGCACAAGCCGGAATGCGCGCTTGTCCTTGGGCGAGGGCTGGCGCTCGACCATGCCCATGTCTTCGAGCGTATCGACCAGCAGCACCGCACCGGAGCGTGCCACGCCCAGGATGTTGGCCAGCTCCGTCAGCTTGAGGTTCGGGTTGTGCGCGATCACGGTCATGGCCGAGAAGCGCGGCGGCGTGATGTTCCACGCCTGCAGGGAACGCACGAAATCTTCGTAGATGTGCAGCTGCGCGCGGCGCACGGCATAGCCGACCAGCCCATCGAGCGCGCCATACTCCACGTCCGCCAGATGCGGGTTGAAATGCCCCGAAGGGGCCACGGCGGGATACAGGTCGTCGGCTTTGGGCGTGCGCGGCATGGCGGTGTCGATGGTGAAGGACCCCTCGATTATCGTCGGCGATGCGCCCGCCGGCCATGCGGGCGCATACGCGTCAGTTCAGCAATTTCCATTTGCCGTGGTCGATGGTCAGCAATACGCGACCGCGCGCATCAAAGCCAAAGTGATCCGTGGACGTGTAGTTGAGCACGCCATGTGAAACAACAATGTCGCGCTCCGATTCCAGCGCATTCTTCAGCGCCTGGCGGAACTCCAATGTGCCCGGCTTGGCCTTCTTGAGCGCCACCGGCACAATGCGCTGAAGCACCTGCAGCGCATCCCACGTGTGGGCGCCGAACTGCGTGCGCGTGTCGGGGCCGTTGGCCTTCTCATAGCGCGTCACGTATTCAAGCGCCGTCTTTTTGCTCGGGTGGCTGTCGGGCAATTGCTCCGCCACGATCACCGGGCCGGCCGGCAGGATGGCTCCATCGACCGCCTTGCCGCCGATGCGAATCAGGTCTTTCGTCGCCGCGCCGTGCGTCTGATAGATCGGCCCGGCATAACCGCGATCGCGCAACGCGGTGTGCGGCAGCGCAGCGCCCGTGCCCGCGCCGGCCACCAGGATCGCATCGGGCTTGATGCTGACCAGCTTGGCGACCTGCCCTGTCACGCTGGTATCTGCGCGGGCGTAGCGTTCGACGTCAACGATCTTGATGCCGCGCGGCGTGGCGGCGGCGGTGAAGTCCTTCAGCCAGCTTTCGCCGTACGCATCGGCAAAGCCGATGAAGCCGACGTTCTTGATGCCAGACGCCGCCATGCGCGTGGCAATCGCCTCGGCCATCAGCGAGATCGGCTGCGCAAGCCGGTAGGTCCAATCGCCCTTGCCCGGTTTCAGCTCGACCGGCGCCAACGCCAGTTGCGGCGTGTGCGATTCGGTGGCGACTTCGGCAATCGCAATCGACGGTGCCACGGCCGACGAGCCAACGATGATGTCGACGTGGTCTTCCGTTACGAGCTTGCGCGCCAGGCGCGTGCCGGTGCTCGGGTCGGAGGCGTCATCCATCACCACAAGGCGCAGCTTTTCCCCGCCGATGGTGTCCGGATAGAACGCCAGCGAGTTCTTCTGCGTGATCCCGAGCGACGCCGACGGACCTGTGGTCGACAGGCTCACGCCAACGACGATGTCGGCGTGGGCTGCAGTGGCAAGCAACAGCGCAGCAGCGGCGCAGAGGGTGCGGCGGGTGGTCATGGGGTCCCCTTTTCTCTTCTAGCGTGTGAATGCGTTACGGGTTTTTCAGGCGCGGCGGGGCATGGGCGGCTGATCGCGCAGCGATTGCGGATCGAAGCCGGCCAGCTTTTTATAGCGCATCGCAATCCCTTCCAGCTCGGCGCGCGGGATCACGTCATGGATGCTCGCAAAGCCTTGGGGTGCGCGTTCATGCGCGAGTTGCATGACCTGCTCCGGGCCATTGAGGCGGTTGCGCAGCACGATGCCCGCGGTGCGCGGCAGGCGATCGGCCTCGTACTCGCGCAGGGCAACGCCGGTGTCGCGCGTGGCGAGCAGGCAATCGACCAACGCGCGCGCATCGAGAATCGCCTGGGCGCTGCCGTTCGAGCCGATCGGATACATCGGGTGCGCCGCATCGCCCAGCAGCGTAACGCGACCGAAGGTCCAGCGTGGCAACGGGTCTTTGTCGACCAGCGGGAATTCGTACACGGCCTGCGCGCCGTCGATCAAGGCGGGAATGTCGATCCAGTTCCATTTCCAGTCGGCGAAGGCGCTGCGGAAGATCGCGCGGTCGACCTCGCGGTTCCAGTCGCTGCGCGGCGGCGCCTCGTCGGGCACGCGCAGCTCGGCAATCCAGTTGATGCGCGAGCGGCCCTGCTGGCGCAGTGGTTCCGAGATCGGATAGGCGACAAACTTCTGGTCCTGATGGCCCGCCATGAACATGGTGCGGCCATCGAGATACGGCTCGGCTTCAGTGACGGCGCGCCACAGCATGCGGCCCGCAAAGCGCGTTGCATCGCCCGCCGGGTAGAAATGCCGGCGTACGGCCGAGTGAATGCCATCGGCACCGATCAGCACGTCGGCTGAGGATTCGACAACGGTGTCGTTGGTGCGATCACGTAGCGTGAAGCGCACGGGGCCGCCCTTCTCGCCTGTCGATTGAACCGCTTCGAAGGTGTGACCCAGGCGGATGCAGTCCGCACCGAGCCGCTCAATCACGGCATCGGCCAGGGCCATCTGGAATTCGCCGCGATGGATGGAGAACTGCGGCCAGTCGTAGCCGGCGGCCCGCCCGCGCGGCTCGTGCCAGATCGGCTGGCCGAAACGGTTGTAGTACGCCAGCGCCGAAGTCCGAATCGCCAGCGCGCTCAGCGTGTCTTCCAGCCCCAGCTCGCACAACTGGCGCGCAGCGTGCGGCAGCAGGTTGATGCCAACGCCCAGCGGCCGCAGCGTCTGCACGGCCTCCCACACTTCGACTTCAAAACCCTGCCGCTCGGCCATCAACGCGAGCGTCAAGCCGCCGATGCCCGCCCCGATGATGGCGATCCTCATGGCTGTCTCCCTGAAATTTGTTGCAGTCTATAACGAATCTCAACGGCATCACGCCAGGGGCATATCAGGGCAAATACCTAGACAAAGACCGCTGAAAGCAGCGCGTTGCACGCTTGACGCTCTGTGAGATATCACAATACCATCACTCGACTTTTACATGAATCGAGGTCGCTTCCATGTCGCGTCCGATCAAGCTGGTTTCCGGTTCCGCCCAAACCGCGCCGGCATCTGCACCGTTTGCCGTCGAACCTGCTGCGCATGCGCCCAAGGGCGCCGCCATGCGTGAACTCGCCTACAACGAGATCAAGCGCCGCATCATGGCGTGCGAATTCCGCCCCGGCGAGCCCCTCAACGAAGCGCAGCTCGGCGCGCTGCTGGGGCTGGGCCGCACGCCCATCCACCAGGCCCTGCATCGGTTGGAGGTGGAAGGGCTGGTGCAGATCCTGCCGCGCAAGGGCGTGCTGGTGACGCCACTGTCGCTCAACGACGTGCTCGACATGATCGAGGTGCGCGCCACCAACGAGATCCTCTGCGTAACGCTGGCCGCCGAGCGTGCCCACCCGGCCGATTTCGAGGCCATGCGCGCCATCGTCGAAGCATCGCCCGCGCTGATCGAGCACCGTGACATTGCCGCGCTGGCCGCGCTGGACCTCAAGTTCCACCTCGCCATTTCCGCCGCCTCGCGCAACCGCGTGCTGGCCGAATTGCTGCGCGGCCTGCACGAGAAGCAGGCGCGCTTCTGGTTCCTGTCGCTGTCAGAGCCGCAACACCTGCAGAACGTGTACGACGAGCACCTTGCCGTGCTCGATGCGCTGGAGCGCCGCGACGTGCCTGCAGCGCGCGAGGCTATTCGCGAGCACATCGACGAATTCCGCCGCACGATCATCCGCACGCTCTGATCCTGATTTCCCCCCGTTTGTTGTTCCCGCTTCTTCCGGATTCCGCATGACCACGCTGCACCTGAACCTGATTGGCCACGGCCCCATCGACGTGACCGTCGACCACCTTGTCATTGCCGGCTGGACCGGCCGCGATGCGCAAGCCGTTGAACACCACATCGCCGAGCTTGAAGCGATCGGCGTGGCGCGTCCGGCGCGCGTACCGTGCTTCTACCGCGTGTCGGCCTCGCTGCTGACCACCGACGCCACCGTGGAGATTCCTGGCGCCGATTCGTCGGGCGAAGCGGAATTCGTGCTGTATTCCACGCCGATGGGCCTGCTGGTCGGCATTGGCTCGGACCACACCGACCGCAAGGTCGAAGCCTATGGCGTGACGGTGTCCAAGCAGATGTGCGCCAAGCCCGTGAGCCGCGACGTGTGGCGCTTCGAAGCGCTGGCCGATCATTGGGACAGCCTGCAGATGAAGACCTGGCGCACCCGAGACGGCCAGACCGCGCTGTACCAGGAAGGCGGCGTCACCCGCATGCTCGACCCGCGCGACCTCATCCGCCGCTACACCGGCAACGACACGCTGCCGGTCGGCACCGCCATGTTCTGCGGCACGCAGCCCATCATCGGCGAACTCGGTTTCGGCGAGGCCTTCGACATGGCCCTGATCGACCCCGTGTCGGGCACCGAGCTGCGCCATCGCTATGCTGTCGACACGCTGCCTGTTGAAGGCTGAAGCGCCCCACCTCACGGAGATCACCGCATGATGACGCCCCGCCCGAACATGATCCGCGCGCTGGCCGCCGCCCTGGCCGCCGGCCGCACCACCAGCGTCGCGCTGACCGAGGCCGCGCTGGAGCGCGCCGAATCGCACCGCGCCGCGGGCGGTGCCGCCTATGTGAGCATCGACGTGCAGGCCGCGCTGGCGATGGCGCGCGCCGCCGATGCCGCGCGTGCGGCGGGCAACGTGCCCTCGCTGCTGGCCGGGCTGCCGGTGTCGATCAAGGATCTGTTTGACGTGGCCGGCCAGGTGACGGCTGCGGGTTCGCGCGCCCTGGCCGACCAGCCGCGCGCCACTGCCGATGCCGCCGCTGTGGCACGCCTGCGCGCGGCCGGCGCCGTGCTGCTGGGCCGCACCAACATGAGCGAATTCGCGTTCTCCGGACTGGGCCTGAACCCGCACTACGGCACGCCGCGCACGCCAGCGGACGGCGCACGCGCAGCGGGCGGCTCCACGTCGGGCGGCGCCGTCACCGTTGCGGGCGGCATGGCCGTGGCGGCGCTGGGCACGGATACCGGCGGCTCGATCCGCATTCCCTCTGCGTTCTGCAATCTGACCGGCTTCAAGCCCACCGCGCGCCGCGTCCCGATGACGGGCGGCGTGCCGCTGTCCACGTCGCTCGATTCCGGCGGCCCGCTCGCCAACTCGGTCGACTGCTGCGCAATCGTCGACGCCGTGCTGAGCGGCGAGTCAGTCAATGATGCGTTCGACACCGCCGCCGTGCCGCTGGCCGGATTGCGCTTCGGCGTCACGCAGGACTATGTCGGCGCGGATCTCGACAACACGGTCGCCGTTGCATTCAACCGCGCTGTTGAACAGCTCGAACGTGCCGGCGCGCACATCGTGCGTTTTGAATTTCCCGAGCTGCTGCAACTGCCCGAGATCAACAGCGGCGGCGGCTTCTCGGCCGCGGAATCCTGGGCATGGCATCGCGCGCTGCTCGCGCGTGCCGAAGCCCAGTACGACCCGCGCGTCGCCACGCGCATCCGCCGTGGTGAACAGATGAGCGCAGCCGCATACATCGACGTGATCAACGCACGCGCACGCATGATCGCCGCCGCTCGCAAGCGCCTGGGCAACTTCGATGCATGGCTGATGCCGACGGTGGCCATCGTGCCGCCCGAGGTCGCCCCGCTTGAAGCGGACGATGCAGCCTTCTTCCGCGTCAACGCCCTCGCGTTGCGCAATCCGAGCGTGATCAATTTCCTGGACGGCTGCGCTCTGACGCTGCCGGTACACGCGGCCGGTGAACTGCCGGTCGGTCTGTCGCTTTGCGGTCTCGCCAACGACGACGCGCGCATCCTGCGCGTCGGTCGGGCGGTGGAGGCTGCCCTGCGTTGATCGACTAGCCAAAACATTCGCCGCCGGCGTCCGGGCCACGCAGGCGGTTCCCCAAGCCAAGCCGAAAAAAAGGCGCGCTGTAGACGCGCCAGGCCCAACGCATGCCTGCGTTTCGTAAAACACAGCAGCACACGAAGCGTCGGCGCCCTCACACGCTATTGGAGGAAACCATGTCGCAAACCCAAGCCCTGCCGGCCAACCCGACCGACCCGGCCAGTCGTCCGCTTCCCAGCACCGAGCTGGAGGCCACCTACCGCCGCATTGCGTATCGCCTGGTGCCGTTTTTGGTGGTGCTGTTCATCCTCGCGTGGATCGACCGCGTCAATGTCGGCTTCGCCAAGCTGTCGATGCTGCAGGATCTGCAGTTCAGCGAAGCGGTGTACGGCCTGGGCGCCGGCATCTTCTTCATCGGCTACTTCCTGTTCGAAGTGCCGAGCAACCTGCTGCTGGAAAAGATCGGCGCACGCAAGACGCTGGCACGCATCACCATCCTGTGGGGCCTGGCCTCGATGGCGATGATCTACGTGAAGACGCCGACCTCGTTCTACGTGATGCGCTTTCTGCTGGGCATCTTTGAAGCCGGCTTTTTCCCGGGCGTGGTGCTGTACCTGACGTACTGGTTTCCCTCCGCACACCGTGCGCGTATCAACGGCCTGTTCATGACCTCGTTCGCGATCGCGGGCGTGGTGGGCGGCCCGGTTGCGGGTTTCATCATGAGCCGCATGGAAGGCGTGGGCCACCTCGCCAACTGGCAATGGCTGTTCCTGCTCGAAGGCATTCCTTCCGTGCTGGCCGGCTTTGCCGTGCTTGCGTGGCTGCCCGAAACGCCTCGACAGGCCAAATGGCTTTCCGCCGCCGAGCAAGACGCCGTCGTTCGCGCCGTTGAAGCGGAGAATCACGACCCCGCCAAGCACGCCTCGTTTGGTGCGGCACTCGCCAACGCCCGCGTGTGGGTCTGCGCAGCCATCTACTTCTGCGTGGTCAGCGGCAATGCCACCATCGCCTTCTGGACGCCGTCGATCATCAAGGAGCTGGGCGTCCAGGGCAATTTCCAGATCGGCCTGATCGCGGCCATTCCGTTCATCGCCGGCACGATCGCGATGGTCTGGAACGGCGCGCATTCCGACCGTACGGGCGAGCGCCGCATGCACTGCGCCATCGCCGCAGTCATCGCAGCCGCCGGCCTGGTCGCAACAGGCGCACTGCTCGGCTCGCCGGCGCTCGCGCTGATCTCGCTCACCGTCGCCGCCATCGGCATCCTCGCCGCGTTCCCGGTGTTCTGGTCGATCCCCGCCGTCTTCCTGGCCGGCACCGCAGCCGCAGGCGGCATCGCCCTCATCAACTCCATCGGCAACCTCGCCGGCTTCGTCGCGCCGTACATGATCGGCTGGCTGAAGACCAGCACCGGCCACCTCTCCGCCGGCCTCTACTTCGTAGCCACGCTGGAGCTGGGCGCCGCCGTCCTAGTCATCCTGGGCACACGCAAACACTAAGCCCCAACAGCAAACAGACCATCGTGGCGCCACCCCCCGCGCCGCGACGGTTTGGCCGTACTCTGCCCTAGATGGCGCCTTGAATTTTCGTAAGCGGGCGGAAACAAGACGGGGAACTGTCTGAGCGAAGCGAGTTTTCCCCGTCTTCGCACGGTTATGAAAATTCAAGGGGAAGTCGCCATCTCGGGCGCGCCTTTCTTTGCTTACCTTTCTTTGGCAAGACAAAGAAAGTAAGTCGGCCCCGGCAGGGGACGAAACAAGGGATGCACCATCAACACCCAAACCCCACAAGCAAGGTCCCAAACCCCACCCACGAAGTTCAAAACCCCACCCCCGCCGTTACGGACCTCAACCGGCCACCTTGTAACCCATCCGAAAACCACCCCAGTGGCGACCCTTGACGTAAATCGGCGCCGACACATCCTTCATCATCGCAAACGTCCCGCTCCCCATATCGCGACGATACGTCTGCAACAGGAACGCCTCGGTATTGCGCGCCGCCCCCAGCCCCGTGCGATCCGTGAACAGCCGGCGGTTGCGGCTGTTGGCCGCATTCCAGACCGGGTCACTCCCCTGCGGCTGCGAGAACTTCAGGTTGTGCGTCGGCAGATAGCCGTTGGTGTCGACCGCCGCGCAGAACACCACGCGCGGATCCAACTGGAGCAACGGCTCCTGTACCGCAGGCAACACACGGTCCGTGAACGCCGTAAATCGCGTCATATGCTGCGGCGGATCGGTATTCGGCACCGGCGCATAGGTGCGATCAAACAGATCACTTTCGCTGATATCGCCGCGCGCCAGCGCCGATTCAAACAATGCGCTGATCTTGCCGGCGGCGGTCTGCACCGCTTCGATGAAGGGCGTATCGGCACTCTGCACGCCCGTCGAAGCCGTCAACCGGATCAGCGTTTCCGACGCCCCCAGCAACCCCGAAAGCTGCCGTTGCGCGTTGTCGATGTTGTGGCTGGATTGCTTCACACCCTCGGCCATCGCCTCCACCTCACGCGCGAGCGACGCGCATTCATCTTCGATGGCCGCAGTGGATTCCGCAATGCTCGTCGCCTCGACATCGAAGCGCGCAATGGCCTCGCCCGCCACGCCAATCACCGCGCCAATGGCCTGCGTGCCGGCATCCACACGCTGGGCGCGCGCAACGTTTGCACTGCTGTCGCCGATCAGCTTGTCGGTCTGGCCAGACAAATCCGCCAAGGTGGTTTCGATACGCTGCGTCGCTTCGGCGGTCTGCCCGGCAAGCTGCTTCACCGCACCCGCAACCACTGCGAAGCTGCGGCCCGATTCGCCCGCGCGAGCGGCTTCAATGGCCGCGTTGATCGCCAGCAGATTGGTCTGCTTGGCAATCTGCGAAATCTGCTCGGACGCCTGCGCCACCTGGATCAGCGCTTCACGCAGTGCCGCAATCTGCTGCTCCATGCTCGCCACACCAACGGCCAGCTCGCGAATGTCGCGCAGCGATGCATCGACCGTTTCGCGCGAGCCGCTCACCTCTTCGCTGGCATGCGATGCGACTTCGCGCGCGTGCCGCGCCGCCACGGCGATATCGTGATTGCCGCGCATGGTGACATCGGCCGCGTTGCGCAACTGATCAAACACGTCGGCCTGCCGGCGCAGGCGCACGGCCACGTCTTCCACGTTGCCGGAGACCTCGCAGATGCCCATGCCGACGCGGCCGGCCTCTTCGGCAATACGGGCAACAAGGTCGGGAGAGGCTTTCGGGCCGCGGCCCCAGGCGAATGGCTTCACGTGCGGTTGTCTCCAATTGTCGTTGTTGTGTGCGCCCTCGCGCTGATGGCGAAGCGGCCCTCTAAGGGGGGTATCGGCACGTGCGAAGCGCGCTTGAGCGACGCTACCCGCCCTGACTTACGCGGGCATTACATGCGCCTTGCGCTGCACTAGGCCCGCGCGGAACGGTCGCGGCGCAGCCGTGACTCGTAGGCGGCAGCCGTCATCGGGGGGCCGAACAGGAAACCCTGCAACTTGTCGCACCCCGCGGCTTGCAGGAACTCGGCCTGCTCCAGCGTCTCGACACCCTCTGCCGTGACGGTCATGTCCAGCGACGCGGCCATCGCGACCACGGCGCGCGAGATCACCACCGAATCGCGATGGCGCGGAATGCCCGAGACGAACGAGCGATCCACCTTCAGGTTGTCGATCGGGAAGCGTTGCAGATACGACAGTGACGAATAGCCCGTGCCGAAATCATCGATCGAGATGCGAATGCCCAGGGCCGTGAGCGCATCGAGCATCGGCATCACTGCGGCCGTGTCGCGCATGAGCAGGCCTTCGGTGATCTCCATTTCGAGCGCGCTCGCGGGCAAGCCAGCTTCGGTCAGGCAGCGCGAGATGGTCGGCACCAGTCCCTCGCCAAACTGACGCGGCGACAGGTTCACGGCCACGAAGAACTCCGGCATGCAGGTGGCGCGCCAATGCGCGGCCTGATGACACGCCTGTGCCAGCACCCATTCGCCGATGTCGCCGATAAGTCCGGCGTCTTCCGCCACGGGAATGAACTCGGCGGGGGACACCTCGCCCAGTTCGGTGCTGTGCCAGCGCAGCAGCACTTCAGCACCGACGATGTCCATCGATGTGGCGTCGACGATAGGCTGGAAGCGCAACGACAGCTCGCCCGCCGTCAACGCGCGGCGCAGGTGGTATTCCAGCTGGAAGCGCCGCTGCGCCCGCTGCGACAGGCGCGCGGTGTACACGCGATGCTGGTTGCGGCCGTTCTGCTTGGCGTTGTACATGGCGGCATCCGCACAGCGCAGCAGCGTGGCGGCGTCGTTGCCATGCTCCGGGTACAGCGCGATGCCGATCGACGCGCCCAGGTAGTACTCCGTGCCGCTCGTCGAGAACGGCTGCGCGATCGAATGGACGATGCGCTTGGCCAAGCGCTCCGCTTCCCCCAACGAGCGCACATTGTCGAGCAGCACGACGAACTCATCGCCGCCGAGGCGCGCCAGCGTATCGCTCTGGCGCACGCAGGCCGACAGCCGTTGCGCGACGATGCGCAGCAGGTGGTCGCCCGCTTCGTGGCCAGCCGTGTCGTTCACCTTCTTGAAGCCATCCAGATCGAGGAACAGCACGGCGACCTGGCGCGCCTCGTTGGCCTGGCTGGCTGCCTGCTCCATCACCGCCTGCATGCGCTGCGAGAAGTACGCGCGGTTGTACAAGCCGGTGAGCGCATCACGCTGCGCGAGGAAAGTGAGCTGCTGCTGGGCCGCGCGGGCCGGCCCGATATCGTTGAACGAGATCAGCACGGCTGAGGGGGTATCGTCGCCAGGGCGCACGATGGGCAGCACGTTTTCGTGCACCCACACCACATCGCCGTCAACCAGTTCCAGGCCAACAGTCAAGCCCAGCAGCGGCCGTCCGGTGGCCAGCACCACGCGCGTGGGGCGCTCGTTGACCGGGATCTCGCTGCCGTCTTCACGCAACGAGCGCCGCATCAGCGCCAGGTGGCTGGTGCCCACCGGCGACACGCTGCCCGCCCGGAGAATACGCCGCGCGCTCGGGTTGCACGCGAGGATGGTGCCGTCGGCCGCCTGCACGACGATGCCTTCGGTCAGGTTGTCGACGGCCAGGCGATAGCGTTCTTCGCTCTCCCTCAGATCACGCGCGATATGCGCCTTCTGCACGGCCACGCCGATGATGTCGGTAATACCGTCGAGCAACCCCATGGCGTCGCGCGTGGGCGCACGCGGGGAGTCGTAGTAGATGCCCATCGCGCCGATCATCTGCGCGTTGTCGCCGCGGATGGGCGTCGACCAGCACGCGCGCAATCCGAGCGGCGCAACGATGTCGCGGTAGCCATCCCAGAGCGGGTCGGCGTCGATGTCTTCCACCACCACGGTCTTGTTCAGGAACATGGCCGTGCCGCATGAACCGACCGAAGGGCCAATCGCGATCCCAACCAGCACCTGGGAGAGCGTGCAAGGCAGCGACGGTGCCACGGCCTGCGTAACGTGCTCGCCATCACCACTGAGCAGGACCGAGCACATGGCGCCGTCGTCGAGCAGCGCCTCCACCAGCCGGCACACCTCGGCCAGCAGGTCGGGCAACGGCACGTTGCGCGAGCTGAGTTCGAGCACGGTCTTTTCGCAGCGCAGCAATTCCTTGGCGCGTGCGGTTTCGGCAGCCAGTGCACGATAATTGGCTTCGGATTCGCGCAGGGCCTGTTCGGCCTGCTTGCGCTGGGTGATGTCGCGTGCCACCACCTGAATGGCGGTGCGCCAGCCAAGCTGCACCGGCGCGGAAAGCACCTCGACCTCCACCGGCGTGCCATCGCAGCGCAGCAAGGTCTGCTCGACCGGGGGCAAGCCTGCACCGTGCGAGACCATCCACTCCCGACGCTGGCGGGCGAGGTGCATCGAGTTGTCGTGCACGAACTCGTCCAGTTCATGGCCCACGATGTCGCGTGCCGTCTGCGCGCCGAACAGGCGAACGCCCGCCTCGTTGACGAAAACGATGATGTCGTCCGCCACGATGTACAGCGCATCCGGCATTTGCCGGACGAGCGCTTCGTAGCGGTCATCAGCGAGCGGCAGCGGCCTGGGGCTGTCCTGATCGATCACATCCGGTTCAGGACGGTCAGGCCGCTCAGCAGAGGTGGCGTCCATATCTGGGTTCTTTTTCAAGATATCGACCATCGTGTCGTGAAAGTTAAGGCGTTTGGCTGCCTCTCCCCCCTTCAGGGTGGGACAAATGGCCGATATGCGGTCAAGCGGCACGTCAGTTGCGGCACAATGCCCGCACGACGTTCCTGCACAACTGTTCGCACCTTGGCGTTATGCAATCGTTTTCGTCTTCCGTCGGCCACGTGGCCGGCCTGATTTCGCGACGCGCCCTGCTCGCCGAAGGGCTGGCGGAAGCTGCCGTGCAATTTCGCGACGGGCAGATCGCTGCGTGTGACGGGAGCCCGACTCGCGGGATGATCGACTGCGGCGACCTGCTCGTCCTGCCCGGCATCGTCGACCTGCACGGCGATGCCTTCGAACGCGCCGTCATGCCGCGCCCCGGTGTGGCCTTTCCCTACGAGACCGCGCTGGCCGACGTTGACGGCCAATTGCTGGCCTGCGGCATCACCACCGAATTCCACGGCGTCACGTATTCCTGGGAGGGCGGCCTGCGTGGCCGCGCCTACGCCGTGCGCATGCTCGACACGCTCGATGCCATGCGCCCGCACCTGGGGGCACAGCATTTGATGCACTTGCGCTTCGAATTGCATCACGCCGATGGCGTTGCCGATGCGCTCGCCTGGATGGATGCCGGTCGCGTGCACTTCCTGTCATTCAACGATCACCTGCCGATGATGCGCGACAAGCTGGGCGACGCGCGCAAGCTCGCACAATACGCCGATCGCGCCGAGTGCGACATCGACACATTCCTGGCCCGTTTGAATGCTGCCGCAGCCAATGCGACGAGGCTCAACGAGGTGACCGGCACGCTCGCCCGGGCGGCGCAGCAACGCGGCATCTGCATGGCTTCACACGATGAACCCGACATCGCCACGCGTAATACCTTCCACGCGCACGGCTGCACAGTCACGGAGTTTCCGTTGACCGAGGATGTCGCGCGGGCAGCGCGCGCGCATGGCGGACATACCGTCTTCGGGGCGCCCAACGTGGTGCGTGGCGGCAGCCACCATGGCGCGCCGAATGCCTCGGCCATGGTGGCGGCGGGCCTGGGTACCGTGCTGGCGTCCGACTATTACTACCCGGCCCTGCTGGCAGCTCCGTTCAAGCTCGCCGAGCGCGGCGTGGTGCCACTGGCCGAGGCCTGGGCGCTGGTGGCCGCCAACCCGGCAGAAGCCGCAGGACTGACGGATCGCGGCGTACTCGCGCCTGGGCTGCGCGCCGATGCCATCGTGGTGGATGACCGCCGCCCGGGCCTGCCGCGCGTGGTGGCGGCCGTGGTGGGCGGACGGCTGCGCCATGCCGCGGGCCAATTGCCGCTGATCGGCTGAACAACACCATGGAGCAGGCGCGGGCACCCTTATCGTCATCGATACCGGCGGCCTGGCGATACGCGCTCTACCTGCTGCCGCCCGAGCCGTGGTACGGGTTGGGCACACGGTGGCTCGGGCGCTGCGCCCGCACCAACACGGTCATCTCCGCAGATCAGCGCGAGGCATTTGTGCGCGAAGCCGGCATCGACCTCGCCACGCTCGACCGCTGGACCGAAGCGCCGCGTCAGTACGGCCTGCACGCGACGTTCAAGCCGCCGTTCCGCCTGGCCAGCGATCGTACGGTCGATGAGCTGGACGCCGCGCTGCGCGGTTTTGCACTGCAGCAGCAGGCCTTCACCATCGAGCCGGCCCTGCAGACGCTGCGCGGCTTCCTGGCCTGGCGGCTGCGTCATGGCGATCCTGCCCGCGACACGCTCCACGCATTCGCCGATGCGTGCGTCAGCGAATTCGACGCCTTCCGCGCACCGCCACCGCCCGCAGAACTCGCGCGGCGCCGTCGCGTCGGCCTGTCGGATGCGCAGGAGCTTCATCTGCAGCGCTGGGGCTATCCGTATGTGTTCGGTACATTCACGTTCCACATCACGCTGACGGGCCGGCTCGACCATGCCGAGCAGCTTGCGTGTTATCGCGCATTGGAAGCGACGCGCGTGGTGCTGCCAGCCGCCATGCCCATCGACCACATCGCGTTGTTCTCGCAGGCTGCGCCGGAAGCGCCTTTCAACGTGGTGCGTGTGTATTGGTTTGACGGCAGCACCGAAGACTTCAGCGCTGCACACGGCACGCCTAGCGCTTGAGTTCGACCACGTCGATCACCTGCGTCTGGCCGTGCTGCTCGACCTCCTGGCGCATGACGACGGCCGCTTCCGGGCAATACCAATCGGTGATGTGTGCAACGGTGGGATCGGGCTCGAGCGTTTCATTGCCCAGCCGCAGCACCCCGAGGCGCGCGGTGCGCGTGTAGCGGATCGGCCGGCACTGCAACTGGCCGACCACGGTGTTCATCGGCTGCGGTGGCCCGACCTCCCGCTCCGACACCTCCACCTTGGCGCGCTCGGCCCGCATGCGCCCCACGGAGATCCCCAGCCGCGGCGACACCACATCGAAGTCGAAGCTCGATTCATACGTATCGCCCGGCAGCATCTGGGCTTCGGGCGCCAAGCCGGCGCCGTATAGGAACATGCCTGAGATGGCCGTGCTCACGGTGCCGACCAGATCGGCATGTTCGCTTTGCGCAAACACGCGGCCATTGATGCTGACGATGCGCGTGACCACGCCAGCTTCGTCCACCAGCAGCTGGTGCTCCTGCACCGTCTCGATGGGGCGGCCGCCCAGCGCCACCAAGCCCGATTTGGCGTAGATGTGCAGGCCGATTTCGCAGCCGTCCTGCATGTCGTGACTGACATCGTGCAGCGTGAACTCGACAATCATCGGCGTCTTGCCGTTGCCGTCCAGGCGCACGCGGCTGCCGTCGTGCACCCACGGCGCGGAGCACAGTCCCGCTGCCTGCGCCGGCAACACCAACGCCAACGCCAACTCAATCGCCGCCACGACTGCGGCGGCGTTCCATAAAGAAAAACGCCGATGCATCGGGCGATGCATCAGCGTCTTCATGAACCCGATCGGCACGGGCTTACTGCTTGGGCGCGTCCTTCTTGTTGGCGCCCTCGCTGTACGGGTCGAACTTGCCGCCGGCCTTCGCGCCCTGGCTGTACGGATCGAACTTGTCACCGGCCTTCGCGCCCTGGGTGTACGTGTCGTACTTGCCCTTCTCGACATTGGCCGGCTGAGCGCCGGGGTTGAGCGCACTGGCGGTGCTGTCGTTCTTGTTGGCGCCTTGCGAATACGGGTCGAACTTGTCGCCGGCCTTCGCACCTTGCTGGTACGGATCGAACTTGTCGCCGACTTTCGCGCCTTGGCTATAGGGGTCGAACTTCTTCTGGTCAGTCTGCGCGTGGGCCACGGTGCCGATGGCGGCTACGACAGCGACCGCTGCCACGAGGGTAAGACGTTTGTACGGCATCTGAAGCTCCTTTCCTATGGGTCGTTTGGGCTGGTCAAATCACATGGAGCAGCCTCGTTTTGAACGCATCCCGATGTCGTGCGCAACTTGGACGTTGGCGCCGGCGCCGGGAAACCCCCTCTCCTCGTCGTACGCTATGGCAAGCGCACAGGAAAGTCAACGCAGAGGAACTGCATATTTTTTGGGCAAATTCGGGCGGCAGCCGGGGGCCGTCAGCGATGTTCCGGCAGGCGGATCGCCCGGGGCCCCGCCAACGCGATCATCGCCATGGTGAGCGCCACCACCGACAGCCCCCAGCGCAGGTCGGAGCGATGCGCAATCAACCCGATGATGACCGGACCGATCAGCAAGCCCACGTAGGCAAAGCGTGCTACGGCGGCGATGCCTTCGGCTGCCGGCACACCCGGCAGGCGGGACGCCGTGATGAAAAAGATCGGCACCATGTTGGCGGCGCCCACGCCCATCAACGCAAAGCCTGTCAAGACAGCCATCGGCGCGGGCCACAACAGGGCAAGCAGGATCCCACCCGTTGCCAGCACGCCACTGGCGCCAAGCACACGCATGTTTCCCCAGCGCCCGCGTGCGAAATCGCCGCCAAAACGCGCCAGCGCCATCCCGCCCGAAAACGCGGCGTACCCGGCGCTGGCAATGGCTTCGGGCGATTGCGCGATCTCGCGCATGTATACGGTCGTCCAGTCGTACATCGCGCCTTCGCCTACCAGCCCCAGGAAGGCCAGCACGCCCAGCAGGAACAGTGTGCGCCCCGTGGTCGGATGTGCCGATTCGCCTTCTGCGTGCATGTGATCGGGCAGCATGAACGGGCCGGCGCACAGCGCCGCCGCCATGGTGACGAGCGCCATGCCGCCGCAATGCACGGCCGGTGGCACGCCCAGTTCCAGCAGCACGCCACCCACCGCCGCGCCCACCATGCCGCCCAGGCTGAACATGCCGTGCAGCGAGGAAATGATCGGCTTGTGATGATTAGCCTCGACCGTGGCGGCCTGCGCATTGATGGCCACGTCGAAACCCGCGTTGGTGATGCCGAACAGCAGCAGCACGGCCAGCAGCGCCGGGTAGCTCGGCATCAACATGAGGAGCCCGGTCATGACACCAAATGCCACACCGCCCTGCACGCTCGCGCGCCGCGTGCCGACGCGCGCCGCCCACTGACCCGCAAACTTCATCGCGACGATGGCGCCGGCGGCCACCATGAACATCGCCAACGACAGCGACGCCTCCGACAGCCCGAAGCGCGCCTTCACCGTCGGAATGTGAATGCCCCACGTCGCAAACGTTGCACCATTGGCGAAAAAGAGAGCCATCGTCGCCGCGCGGGCCGACAAGGGAAGCCGGCGGGGCCGCAGCGCGCCAGCAGATTGGATGTATTCGGAAGACATGAAGGACAGCTGGGAAAAACGCGCAGCGCGAGCGGGTCGCGCCGCAAAGGCCTCATGCTACCGCGCTCTGCTGATGAACGTATGACGCCGCCCCGCACCACGCAGGTATGCCGCTTGCGTCACCACGCTCGAATCCACCGCATCGGGAGACCTGCCATGCCCCGCGTGATCTGGAAGGGCGCCGTGAGCTTCGGCCTCGTCCATATTCCCGTTGCGCTGTATCCGGCAACCCGCAGCGACGACCTCGACTTCGACTGGCTCGACCGCCGCACCATGGACCGCGTCGGCTACAAGCGCATCAACAAGACCACCGGAAAAGAGGTGCCGCGCGAGCAGATTGTGCGCGGCTATGCCTACGAGAAAGACCGCTACGTGATCCTGACCGACGAGGACATCCGGGCCGCTAACCCGGCCTCGACGCAAACGGTCGATTTGCTGACCTTCGTGGATGCGGCGGAGATTCCGTTTCTCTATCTGGATACCCCGTACTTTCTTGCGCCCGACCGGCGCGGCGAAAAAGTCTATGCGCTGCTGCGAGAGGCGTTGACGCGCTCGCAGAAGATCGGTGTTGCCAACGTGGTGCTGCACACCAAGCAGTATCTGGCGGCGTTGATTCCCATGGGGCCCGTGCTTGTGCTGCATACGCTGCGCTGGTCCAACGAGGTGCGCGACTGGTCCGAACTCGATGTACCGGAAGAAGGGGCCAAGGCCGCCAAGCTCACGGCCAAGGAAATCGACATGGCTGAAAAGCTGATCGACGACATGAGCGGCACGTGGGACCCTGCCGAGTACCACGACACCTTCCGCGACGACATCCTGGCATTGGTCGATCGCAAGGTGCGCGAAGGCCGCACGGAATCCGTCGAGCCGATGGAAGCCGAAACCGCTGCACCGCGCAGCGGCAATGTGATCGACCTGACCGACCTGCTGCGCCAGAGCCTCGCCAAGCGGGGCAAGGGCAAAGGCGAGTCAGCCCAAGAAGCTGAAGAAGAACCCGCCCCGCGCAAGCGTGCACCGCGCAAAGCCGCCACGAAGGCGGCGCGCAAGACGGCCACGCGCAAGCGCGCCTAACACGACGGAGCCGACGCCATGCCGCGCCATCTCGCCGACTACCGCAGCAAGCGCGATTTCACGCAGACCCAGGAACCCGCCGGCGCGCGCCGCAAAGCCGACGAACAGCGTGACCATGGCGCCCTGCACTTCGTGATCCAGAAGCACGACGCAACGCGACTGCACTACGACTTCCGGCTGGAACTCGACGGCACGCTCAAGAGCTGGGCCGTCCCCAAAGGCCCGAGCCTGGACCCCGCCGACAAGCGCCTCGCGGTACACGTTGAAGACCATCCGCTGGACTACGCCGATTTCGAAGGCCATATCCCCGAAGGCCAATACGGCGGCGGCGACGTGATTGTGTGGGACCGCGGGACATGGCGCCCGCATGGCGATCCGCGCAAGGCCTATCGCGACGGCAAGCTCAAATTCGACCTCCATGGCGAGAAGCTGCATGGTGCATGGGCGCTGGTGCGCACGCACTTGCACGGCACGGGCAGACATCCGAAAGAACAGTGGTTGCTGATCAAGGAACGGGACGACCAGGTGCGCGCATCCAGCGACTACGACGTGACGGAGGCACTGCCCGCGAGCGTGATTACCGGCGAGAACATCGGCTCCAAACCCCGTGGCAAAGCAAAGGCCAAGTCCAGTGACGGCAAGACTGGGCGCTCCGAACCGGAGCAAGTCCAACCGCCCGCCGGTGCCGTGCCCGCCCCGTTGCCCAGAACGCTGGAGCCCCAACTCGCCACGCTCGTCGATGGTCCGCCCGCCCAAGGCGAATGGGACTACGAAGTCAAGTTCGACGGCTACCGCATCCTTGCACGCATTGACGGCGACACGGTGCGCCTGTTCAGCCGCAACGGCCGCGACTGGACGGCGAAGCTGCCCCGTCAGGCGCGCACACTGCAGGCGCTGGGCCTGCGCGAGGCGTGGCTCGACGGCGAAGTCGTGGTGATGGGCGAGCGCGGCGTGCCCGACTTCCAGGCGCTGCAGAACGCCTTTGAAACCGCGCATGCCGAGCACATTGCCTACTACCTGTTCGACATTCCGTTCTGCAACGGTATGGACTTGCGCGGCGTGCCGTTGCGGGAGCGGCGAGCGCTGCTTGAGCGCATTCTCAATGCCGCCCCGGGTGACCTGGACCGCGAAGCGGTGCTCTTCTCAGGGACATTTCACGCGGCACCCGAAGACCTGCTGTCTTCCGCGTGCAGCATGTCGCTCGAAGGGGTGATCGGCAAGCGCGCCGATGCGCCGTACCGGGCAGGCCGCAGCCCTGCCTGGATCAAGCTCAAATGCGGGCAGCGGCAGGAATTCGTGATCGGCGGGTACAGTGCGCCCAAGGGCAGCCGCAGCGGCTTCGGCGCGCTGCTGCTCGGCGTGTATGACGACGCGGGCAAGCTGCGCTATGCGGGCCGTGTCGGCACGGGCTTCAACGAGACGAGTCTGCACGCTTTGCACCACGAGCTGACGGGTCTGACCGTCGACACGCCGCCCTTCGCCAATCCGCCCACCGGCAGCGATGCGCGCGACGTGCAATGGGTGAAGCCCGAACGCGTGGCGGAAATCGCCTTTGCCGAATGGACGCGCGAAGGCATCGTGCGGCAAGCGGTGTTTCAAGGTTTGCGCGACGACAAACCCGCGCGCAACATCGTGCGTGAAAAAGCCAAGCCGCCCAGTGCCGCCGCCCGCAAGGAGACCCGCGCCGTGCATGCTACCGAACGCAAGGTACGCCCCGGTGCCGAACGCATCGCGGGTGTGGACGTCACGCATCCGGATCGCGTGATCGAGAAAGCCAGCGGCACCACCAAGGCGGACCTTGCGCGCTATTACGCCGGGGTGGCCGAATGGATGCTGCCGCATCTGCACAATCGGCCGACATCGCTCGTGCGCGCGCCAGACGGCATCGACGGCGAGCGCTTCTTCCAGAAGCATTCCGCCGCGCTCAAGCTGCAGGGCATCACGCAGCTGGACCCATCGCTCGACCCGGGGCATCCGTCGCTGCTGGCCATCAACTCGGCCGAGGCACTGGTCGGGGCGGTGCAGATGGGCACGGTGGAATTCCACACCTGGAATGCCCTGGCCGACCGCATCGAACAGCCCGATCGCATCGTCTTCGATATCGACCCAGACCCAGCGCTGCCCTTCGCGCGCGTGATCGAGGCCACGCAGCTCATGCTGGCCATGCTCGATGAACTGGGCCTGAAGGCGTTCCTGAAAACCAGCGGCGGCCACGGCATGCATGTGGTGGTGCCGCTCACGCGCCGCGAAGCCGCCGGCTGGGACACGCTCAAGACCTTCTCGCAAGCGGTGGTGCAACACATGGCCGCGACGTTCCCCGACCGCTTTGTCGCCAAGATGGGCCCGCAGAACCGCGTGGGAAAAATCTTCATCGACTATCTGCGCAACAATCGTGGGGCGAGCACCGTGGCCGCCTACTCGGTGCGCGCGCGGACGGGGCTGCCGGTGTCGGTGCCGATCCGCCATGACGAACTGGAAGGGCTGCAATCGTCTGCGCAGTGGACGCTGCGCACGCTGCCGGATCGCCTCGCCAAGCTCAAGGGCGATCCGTGGGCCGACTATGCCGGCACGCGCCAATCGGTGACGGCCGACATGCGCAAGCGCATCGGTGCCAATGACTGACCCGTCACACATCGGCGTTCCTCAAAGAATTAGGCGGTGAACGGCCCCTTGCTTGTCGGCCGAGGCCCGGGGTTGCTGCGTTAACATGCCTGCGTCTGCACTTGGCGCACGTGTGCGCCCCCACCCTGCCCCCGCCGATGGCCCGAATCCGTCCGACCCGCCTACTGAATCTGTCGCGCAGCGCCCTCGCCTGCGCCTTGCTCCTGACCCTTGGTGCGACGCCGCTGGCCCATGCCAAGAAGGCCAAGGCTCACGCGGCGCCGCGCACCACCGCTGCACAGGCACGCCAGGCGGCGCAGAACCCCGCTGGCTTGCCTGCCAACGTGGCGCTGGCCTTTGCGCGCGCGCATATCCCGCTGGATGCGGTGAGCGTGTTCGTGATCCGCACCGGCACCGCCACGCCCATCCTGCAATGGAACGCCGACACCGGAATGAACCCGGCGTCGACCATGAAACTGCTGACGACCTTCGCGGGGCTGGACCTGCTCGGCCCGGATTTTCGCTGGAAGACAACGGCCTATGCCGACAGCGCTCCCGTCAACGGCACGCTCAACGGCAACCTGTACCTGCGTGGCCAGGGCGATCCGAAGCTGATTCCCGAAGAACTCGTCAAACTGGTGAGCGACGTGCGCCGTGCCGGCGTGGATGAACTGGCCGGCAACATCGTGCTGGATCGCACCTACTTCGAGGGCGGCCTGTCGGAAGCTCCGCCGCTGGACGGCGACAGCGCGCGTGCCTACAACGTCGCGCCCGACGCGCTGCTGTATTCCTTCAAGACGCTCACGTTCACGCTCTCGCCGGATGCCGGCAACGGCGCGGTCAACATCGATGTATCGCCGCCGCTGGCGCAGTTGCAGATCGACAACCAGTTGCGCACCACGCGCGGAGGCTGCGGCGACTGGCAGACCGCCTCCGGCGCCAACATCTCCACGCAGACCGACGGCCATGTCATAGCCAGCTTCGGCGGCCGCTATGCCGCGGCGTGCGGCGAACGCGTCTTCAATATCGCCGCGCTCACGCATGCCGACTTCATCTGGGGTGGCTTCCTGGCGCTATGGCAACAGGCCGGTGGCACGACGCGTTTCACGCCGGGCTTGCGCGAAGGCAAGGTACCGCGTCAGGCTGTTCTTCTGGCCACGCACTACGGCCCGCCGCTGTCGGAAGTCGTGCACGACATCGACAAATATTCGAACAACGTGATGGCGCGCCAGCTCTTCCTCACCATCGGCGCGGAAATCGGGCGCAAGCCCGCATCGGTGCGGCAATCGACCGAGGTCATCAACCGATGGCTCGCCAAACAGAACCTGACGATGCCGGAGTTGGTGCTGGAGAATGGCTCGGGCCTGTCGCGGATCGAGCGCATCAGCGCGCGCAACATGGGGCGTCTGCTGCAGCAAGCTGATGCCAATCCGAACGGCGGCGTGCTGCGCGATGCGCTGCCTGTCGTCGGCGTGGACGGCACCATGCGTAATCGCCTGACACGGGCCGGGGTGGCCGGCAATGCCGAGATCAAGACCGGCACACTCAACGGCGTGCGCGCCATCGCCGGGTATGTGGAAGGCGAAGACGGCCAGCGCTTCGTGGTGGTCAGCATGATCAACCACCCGAACGCCAGCGGCGGCCAAGCCGCGCACGATGCACTGCTGCAATGGATCTACCAGGGCGCGCAGCGATGATTTCACGCAAGGCATTGCTTGGCATCACCGGCACGTCGGGCAGCGGCAAGACCACGCTCGTCGAGCAACTCATCGCCCGTTTCGTGCACGACGGGCGCCGCGTGGCAGCCATCAAGCACACGCATCACGGCTTTGATCTCGATTCGCCCGGCAAGGATTCGCACCGCATGCGCGAAGCCGGCAGTGCCGAAGTCGTGCTCGTGGGCGGTGAACGACTTGTGCTGATGCGCGAATACGCCAACGCGCTGGAGCCCGAACTGGACGACGTGCTGGCGCTGCTCTCGCCCGCCACCGACCTCGTTATCGTTGAAGGCTACAAGCGCAGCACCTTCCCAAAAATCGAAGTCTTCCGCCCTTCGCTCGGCCGCCCGCCGCTGTGGCCAGCGATTGGTGGCGTGGTGGCGGTGGCCACCGATTTGCCCGATGCCGTGCAACCACCCGAAGGCGTGGCCGTGCTGGATCTGAATGACGTCGATGCGGTGTACCGGTTTGCCGTACAGCAACTGGCCAAGTCGGTCATATGAAGCACTCTTAACATCTCAGCAAGGCGGATTGGCTATGATGGGGCAATCCAGTTTTTCGCCAGCCCCCTCCCAACAACATGCTGTCCCGTCTATCGGCCGCGCTGCTTGGCGCGGCATTTTTTTGCCCGGCGCTGCCAGTCGCTCAGCGCGATTCTGTCGCCCCGAATGCGCCCTTGGGCGCGGCGCGCAGGTGCGCCAGTTCGTGCGCGTTGACCCTGCAACTCGGTGCGCGCCGTCCAACATACGCTATCGCCTGGCAGTGACCTTGCCACCGGCTAACGCCAAGTCGACGCCATCGCTACAAACAAAAACGCCCGCTTCGCGCGGGCGTTGTGGCTTGGTGAGGCTCGATCAGTGCGTCACACCGTCCGCCAGCAGCCGTTGCAGCACGTTGCTGGAGATCAGGCGATGCCCGCCCGTGGTGGGGTGCACCCCGTCGGCGAACAGGTAGGACGTGTCTGCACCTGCGGTCACCAACGTGTTGGCGGAGCAGAACAGCGAGCTGCCGCCAGCACCCGGGACGAGCGTGTTGATCTTGGTCGCATCGCAAGCCGGCACACTGGTATTGCTGAAACCGAACGTCGCACCGTTCTGAATCACGGCCGTCAATTGCGAATTGAAGTCGATCACACGGGCACCGGTACCGGCAAGCCCAGCCTGCAGCGTGGTGTTGAACGCGCCCACCAGCGCATGCAGCAATGCCTGGCCTGCCGCACCGCCCGCCACGCCCTGCGGCGTCAGGCTGCTGTCGGGCAGGTTGAACACGTAGAGCTGCGTCGCGTTCTTGCTGATCATGTCCTTGACGTAACCGACCAGATCAGTCGCCGCCTGCTGAACTTGAGCGGTGGCGATGGCAGGCGTCACACCCGAGTTGGGTGTCGCCACGGCGGCTGCCCAATAGAAGATGTCGTTGTTGCCGCCAAAGACGAACACCACGTCGTTGTTGCCGTTGAACGTGTTGTTGCTGGCCGAGTAGAAGTTGGCGAGCTGCTGCTTGACCGGATACGTGAGCGCCCCGGCGCCACCGTTGTGGCCGATACCGTTCGGGTCGGTCACGCGCGAACCGCCTTGCGCGTAGTCGAAGCAACCAGGTTTCGGGCAGTTCTGCACCGAGTTGGCATAACCCATCACGGCCGGCGTAAGGGCCACACCGAGTTGCGCCGCCACCGTTTCCGCCCAGACCGGGCCAGGGTTGGTGGTGAACTTGCCGCCGCCCACGGCAGCCGCTGCCGGCGTGTAGGTGCCGGCATCGCTCAGGCTGTCGCCGAACACCACCATGCGCTGCACTTTGGCGACGTTGGGGTTGCCGCTCTGATCGCTTTCGCCGCCGCAAGCGGCCAGGCCCAAGGCCAGGGTCGCCGATGCGACGACGCCCATCCATTGACGCAACTTCATGATGTCTGTCTCCCGTGTGGAATTTTTATGGTCAGTGGTGCCGCGGTGCGTAACCTCGCCGTGCGCGTTTGAAGCACGCGGAACGACACAACGCCCAAGTGTAGCGAGGTTGCCGGGCACACGGCGAACGCGCGGCCCGTAAGAATTAGAGGTCCGTCTCGAACGCGGCGGCCGCGCGACGCAGGCGGTCGTTGACAGCCGCCCAGGCGGGCGTATCGGCTAGGGTTTCCACCCAGATGGCGTCATAACCGCCGCGGTCGAGTTCGCGCAACAGCGCGTAGAGCGCGTTGGCATAGGCGGCGGGCGTGGCGGGGGCGACGCGCTGGTCGCAGCCGTCACGCAGTGCCACGGGGGTACCGAGCCACACGATGCGTTTGTCTGCAGGCAGTGCAGCCAGGCGTGCAGGCACATCGGCGGCCGACAGCAGATACAACGGCGTGCGCGGCGCGTAATGCGCCTTCAGCGTGCCCGAAGCGCGCGGCGCAGCGGCATCGGGAGCCGCCGGCAGTTCGCCGGTCACGCGCTCGATGTCCTCAGGCGTGATAGCGCCCGGGCGCAGCAGCACGGGGCCAATGCCCTGATCCAGCCGCGAGAGATCGATGATGGTCGATTCGATGCCCACGTCCACGCCGTCACCTTCGAGCACGAAGACGGCATCACCGAATTCGTCCCGCACGTGCTGCGCGGTGGTCGGGCTGACCTGGCCGAACTTGTTGGCCGACGGCGCCGCAATGCCGCCGCGTCCGCGCTTGAAGCGCGAGAGCAACGCCTGCGCCACCGGGTGCGACGGGCAACGCAGCCCGATGCTGTCCTGCCCGCCTGCCACGGCGGCCGGAATGTGCGGCGCACGTTTCAGGATCAGCGTCAGCGGCCCTGGCCAGAAGGCTTCGATGAGTTGCAGTGCGATGCCGGGCACATCGTCGGCCCAATAGGAAATATCGGCGCCATCCACCACGTGCACGATCACGGGGTGATTGGAGGGCCGGCCCTTGGCCGCGTAGATCTTGGCGATGGCCTGCGGGTTTTCGGCATCGGCGCCCAGCCCATACACGGTCTCGGTCGGAAAGGCGACCAGCTCGCCTGCCTCCAGCCTGCGCGCGGCCTCATCGAGGCGCTCAGCGGAAGGCATGTTGTAGGGCGATGTGGTCCGATACGGCATGGGCGGCTCGTCTTTAGTCCGACTGCAGGCCGAGCACGTGTGCGGCGTGGCGGAACGCCTCGTCCACCACTTCTGGCGAGGTGCCGACGCAGTTCACGTGGCCCATCTTGCGGCCCGGCCGCGCATCGGCCTTGCCATACAGGTGGACCTTCGCACCGCTGTGGCCCATCACTTCGTGCCACGCGGGCGTACGTTCCAGGCCGTATTCAAACCACACGTCGCCCAGCACATTCAGCATGCGCCCCGGCGAGTGCTGCCGCGTGCTGCCCAGCGGCAGGCGGGCCATGGCGCGCACCTGTTGCTCGAACTGGCTCGTCTCGCACACATCCATGGTGATATGACCGGAGTTGTGCGGGCGCGGCGCCATTTCGTTGGCGACCAGCGAGCCGTCCTGCAGCACGAAGAACTCGATGCACAGCACGCCGACGTAGCCCATCTCTTCGGCGATCATCGCGGCGGCGGCGCGGGTGCGCGTGGCAATGTCGTCCGACACGCTGCGCGACGGCATGATCGTTGAGAACAGGATGCCGTCACGGTGCACGTTCTCGGCCAGCGGCCAGGTGGCCGTGCTGCCATCGGCACCGCGCGCGGCCAGCACAGACACCTCGTAGGCCAGCGGCAGCATCTTCTCCAGCACGCACGGCACGTGCTGCATGGCGCCCCAGGCGGCGCGCAACTCTTCAATCGTCGAGACACGCGCCTGGCCCTTGCCGTCGTACCCCATGCGGGCAATCTTCAGGATGCCGGGCAGCAGGTCGGCGGGCAGTTGTTCGATGTCGGCTTCATGCTCGATCACCCAGCTCGGTGCGGGGTGGATGCCCGTGCGTGCGGCGCACAGCGCGAAGAATTTTTTCTCGGCGATGCGGTTCTGCGCGATCGAGACGCAGTTGGCACGCGGCGCCACGAACGCGCCGAGTTGCTCCAGACGATCGAGCGCCTGCGCCGGCACGTTCTCGAATTCGGTGGTGACGGCCGGGCACAGTGCAGCCATCTCAGCCAATGCGGCTTCGTCGGTATAGCCGGCGCACAGATGGCGCTCAGCGATGGTGCCGGCCGGGCTGTTCGGATCCGGATCAAGCACACAGACCTTATAGCCCATGGCCTGCGCGGCGTGCGTGAACATGCGGCCGAGCTGGCCGCCGCCGAGCATGCCAAGCCAGGCATCGGGCAGGATCGCGTTGGGAACGTTCAGCGCGCGGGATTCCGCGGTGTGGGCTTGCGCCAGGCGCGGGTTCAGGTCGTCGGCCATGAATCGGGTCGTAGGTTACTTAGGCGCCGTGCACAGGGAGCGTCATGCCGCGTGCGACTTCGGTCTGCTGGGCGCGGAAGGCTTCGAGCTTGTCGGCGAGCGCCGAATCGGTGGTGGCGATGGTGGCGATGGCGGCCAGCGCTGCGTTGGCGGCACCGGCTTCGCCAATGGCGAAAGTCGACACCGGAATGCCCTTGGGCATCTGCACGATGGAGAGCAGCGAGTCTTCGCCGCGCAGGTACTTGGACGGCACCGGCACGCCGAACACCGGCACGATCGTCTTCGCGGCGATCATGCCTGGCAGGTGCGCCGCCCCGCCCGCGCCAGCGATGATGGCGCGCAAACCGCGGCCGCGTGCGGCTTCAGCGTAGCGAAACATGTCGTCCGGCATGCGGTGCGCCGAGACGACCTGCGCCTCGAACGGAATCCCGAACTGCGTGAGCATGTCGACGGCGTGGCGCATCACCTCCCAGTCGGAGCTGGAGCCCATCACCACGCCAACGAGCGGAGCGGATTGCTGTGCGGTCATTGTCATCGCTCCGGTTTAACGCAGGGATTCACCGGTCAGGCGGGTCAGCGCTTCGCGGTATTTGTCAGCGGTTTTTTCGATGACGTCGGCAGGAAGCTGCGGCGCCGGCGCGGTCTTCGACCACGGCTTGCCGTCGATGCGCACGGCTTCGAGCCAGTCGCGCACGAACTGCTTGTCGAACGACGGCGGGTTGGTGCCGACCTGGTACGAATCGGCGGGCCAGAAGCGCGACGAATCTGCGGTGAGCGCTTCATCCATCAGCGTGAGCGTGCCGTTCTCATCCAGACCGAATTCGAACTTGGTGTCGGCGATGATGATGCCGCGCGTGGCGGCAAAGTCGGAGGCTTCCTTGTACAGGCGGATGCTCACGTCGCGGATCTGCGCGGCGAGGTCCGGGCCAATGCGGCGCTCGACTTCATCGAACGAGATGTTCTCGTCGTGCTCGCCCATCTCGGCCTTGGCGGCGGGGGTGAAGATCGGCTCGGGCAGCTTCTGCGCGTTCTGCAGGCCGGGGGCCAGATGCACACCGCAGACGGCGCCGGTGGCCTGGTAATCCTTCCAGCCGCTGCCGGCCAGGTAACCGCGCACCACGGCTTCCACCAGGATCGGCTTCAGACGCTTGACCACAATGGCGCGGCCGCGCACCTGGTCGACTTCGTCCGGGGCCACCACGGTTTCCGGGGCGATGCCCGTCTCGTGCGTCGGCACGATGTGGCGCAGCTTGTTGAACCAGAAATCCGACATCTGCGCGAGCACACGGCCCTTGTCCGGAATCGGCTGGCCGAGAATCACGTCAAACGCCGACAGGCGGTCGGTGGTGACCATCAGCAGCTTGTCGTCGCCGACAGCGTAGTTCTCGCGCACCTTGCCACGGCCGAGCAACGGCAGGCTGGTGATCGACGATTCGTAAAGGGCGGAGGATGCAGGGGTGGCGGACACGGCGGAACCCGGGAGGAGATAAGAAAACGTGGAAGGCCAGCATTATACGTGGCCCATGGGTGGCCCATAAGATGGCCCATGCAATGCAAAACGGCTGGCGCAGTGCCAGCCGTTTGCTAGATGTGACGCAAAATGCTTATTGCACCACTTGCGCCAGATCGCCGCTTTGGTACTTCTGCGCCATCACGGACAGGCTAATGGGCTTGATCTTGCCGGCCTGACCTTCGCAGCCGAACTGGATATAGCGCGCCTTGCAGATTTGCTTGGCGGCTTCGCGCGCCGGCTTGAGCCATTCGCGGGCGTCGAACTTGTCCGGGTTTTCGGCCAGGAACTTGCGCACCGCGCCCGTCATTGCCAAGCGGATGTCGGTGTCGATGTTGATCTTGCGCACGCCGTACTTGATGGCTTCCTGGATTTCCTCGACGGGCACGCCGTAGGTTTCCTTCATCTTGCCGCCGTACTGGTTGATGATGGCCAGCAGTTCTTGCGGCACGCTCGACGAGCCGTGCATCACCAGATGGGTGTTCGGGATACGCGCGTGGATTTCCTTCACGCGGCTGATGGCCAGGATGTCGCCCGTGGGCTTGCGCGTGAACTTGTAGGCGCCGTGGCTGGTGCCGATGGCGATGGCCAGCGCGTCAAGCTGGGTGGCCTTGACGAACTGCGCCGCTTCTTCCGGATCGGTCAGCAGGGCCGAGTGGTCGAGCTTGCCCTCGGCGCCAATGCCGTCTTCCTCGCCGGCCATGCCGGTTTCCAGCGAACCCAGACAGCCCAGCTCGCCTTCAACCGTCACACCAACCTTGTGGGCCATCTCGACCACGCGGCGCGTCACGTCGACGTTGTAGTCGAAATCAGCCGGCGTCTTGCCGTCTTCGCGCAGCGAGCCGTCCATCATCACCGAGCCGAAGCCCAGGTCGATGGCGCCCTGGCAGATGGCCGGGCTTTGGCCGTGATCCTGGTGCATGACCAGCGGGATCTCCGGATAAGCCTCGACAGCGGCCTGGATCAGGTGCTTGATGAACGATTCGCCGGCGTATTTGCGGGCGCCTGCGCTGGCTTGCAGGATGACGGGTGCGCCGGCTTCCTTGGCGGCTTCCATCACGGCCTGGACTTGTTCCAGGTTGTTCACGTTGAATGCCGGCAGGCCGTAGCCGTTTTCAGCGGCGTGGTCCAGCAGTTGGCGCATCGAGACGAGTGGCATGGTTTTCTCCTATGGATCGATCTGTATTCGGTCTCAGGAACGCGTGGGCATCTGAAATACGTAGCAAACGGCGTTCCGTCGTGGGCGTCAGTGCATGCCGACGCGAACAATCTTGAGCGTATTGGTGCCGCCGGCCTGGCCCATCGGCTCGCCGACGGTGAGGACGATGAAGTCGCCACGCTGCACGACGCCGCGCGCGACCAGCAGTTCTTCGGCCTGGTGCAGGGCTTCGTCGCGATCGGCGCTGTTGGCCAGCGGCAGCGACTGCACGTTGCGGTACAGGGCCATCTTGCGTTGCGAGGCCACGTTGGGCGTCATCGCATAAATGGGGATGTTGATGCCGTGGCGGCTCATCCACAGCGCCGTCGCGCCGGAATCGGTGAGCGCGGCAATCGCCTTGACCTGCAGGTGGTGCGCCGTGAACAGCGCGCCCATGGCAATCGACTGGTCGATACGGCTGAAGGTCTGGTCGAGGAAGTCTGCATCCAGATGCACGGTTTGCGACTTCTCGGCTTCGACGCAGATGGCAGCCATGGCTTCGATGGTCTCGACGGGGTAGCGGCCGGCGGCGGTTTCCGCCGACAGCATCACGGCATCGGTACCGTCGAGCACGGCGTTGGCGACGTCCGACACCTCGGCGCGCGTCGGCACCGGATTGACGATCATCGATTCCATCATCTGCGTGGCGGTGATGGCCAGCTTATTGTTTTCCCGGGCAAGCTTGATCATGCGCTTCTGCAGCGCCGGCACGGCCGCGTTGCCCACTTCCACGGCCAGGTCGCCACGCGCGACCATGATGCCGTCGGAGGCGGCCAGGATCTCTTCGAGCACGCCCGGGCGGATGGCCTCGGCACGCTCGATCTTGGCGATCATGCGGGTCTTGTGGCTGTGGGGTGCGCCGGCCACGGCGGCCAACTGGCGCGCCATTTCCATGTCGGTCGCGTTCTTGGGGAAGCTGACCGCAACGTAATCGGCGCCCAGCGCCATCGCGGTCTTGATGTCTTCCATGTCCTTGGCGGTCAGCGCCGGCGCCGACAAGCCGCCGCCCTGGCGGTTGATGCCCTTGTTGTTGGACAGATCGCCGCCGATTTTGACGATGGTCTCGATCTCTTCACCCACCACGCGCTCGACCTGCAACACGATCAGCCCATCGTTGAGCAGCAGCAGATCGCCCGGGCCAACGTCGCGCGGCAGTTCCTTGTAGTCGAGGCCGACGCGCTCCTGGTTGCCCAGCTCGCAGCGGGCGTCGAGCGTGAAGCGATCACCCGGCTCGAGCGTGATCTTGCCGTTCTCGAACTTGCCAACGCGGATCTTCGGGCCCTGCAGGTCGGCCATGATGGCCACCTCGCGGCCGACCGAACGCGCCACTTCGCGCACGAGCTGCGCACGATCGATGTGATCCTGCGCCGCGCCGTGCGAGAAGTTCAGCCGCACCACATCGACCCCCGCGGCAATCATGCGGGTCAGGACTTCCTGCGTGCTGGACGCGGGGCCGAGCGTTGCGACGATCTTGGTAGCGCGGGTCATGGGCGGCGGTGTCTCGTTGTTGTGGTGGGGATGTTGGAGGCGCTTGCGCTCAGGCCACAGCGGCCTGGTTCTGCGCGCGTTGTTCCAGGATTTCGACGGCCGGCAGCGTCTTGCCTTCCAGGAATTCCAGGAACGCACCGCCGCCAGTGGAGATATAGCCCACCTTGTCGGCGATGTTGTACTTGGCGATGGCAGCCAGCGTGTCGCCGCCGCCCGCAATCGAGAAACCCGACGAGGCAGCAATCGCCTCGGCCAGCACCTTGGTGCCATTGCCGAACTGGTCGAATTCGAACACGCCGACCGGACCGTTCCAGACGATGGTGCCGGCGCTCTTCAGTTGTTCGGCCAGTTGCGCAGCCGTCTTCGGGCCGATGTCGAGGATCATGTCGTCGTCGGCCACATCGGCCACGTCCTTGACGGTAGCGACCGCGGTGGCGCTGAATTCCTTGGCGCACACCACGTCGACGGGGATGGGCACCGACGCGCCGCGCGCCGCCAGCATCTCGATGATGGCCTTGGCATCGCCCACGAGGTCGGCTTCCGCCAGCGATTTGCCGATCTTCAGACCGGCAGCGAGCATGAACGTGTTGGCAATGCCGCCGCCGACGATCAGGTTGTCCACCTTGTCAGCCAGCGACTTCAGGATGGTCAGCTTGGTCGACACCTTCGAGCCCGCCACAATGGCCACCAGCGGACGTGCCGGCTGGCCCAGCGCCTTGCCCAGCGCATCCAGCTCGGCGGCCAGCAGCGGGCCGGCGCAGGCGATGGGTGCGAACTTGGCGATGCCGTGTGTGGTGGCTTCCGCGCGGTGGGCGGTGCCGAAGGCGTCGTTGACATAGACGTCGCACAGCTTGGCCATTTTCTGGGCCAGTTCGTCGCTGTTCTTCTTCTCACCCTTGTTCACGCGGCAGTTTTCCAGCAGCACGACCTGGCCGGGCGCGACATCCACGCCATCCACCCAGTTCTGGACGAGCTTGACGTCACGGCCCAACAGTTCGGACAGACGCTTGGCCACCGGCGCGAGCGAGTCTTCCGGCTTGAATTCGCCCTCGGTCGGACGGCCCAGGTGTGAGGTCACCATGACGGCGGCACCGGCGTCCAGCGCGGCTTTGACGGCCGGCACGGAAGCACGGATGCGCGTGTCTTCGGTGATGTTGCCGGCATCGTCTTGCGGCACGTTGAGGTCGGCGCGGATGAACACGCGCTTACCGGCAAGCTTTCCTTCGGAGATGAGATCGGACAGACGCAGGACGTGAGGCATGGCAGCTTCGGAAGAAATCGCGGAAAACAACGATTTTACCCGATGCGCCTGGTCAAAACGTGCGTTTCTCGGCGGAGTCCTCCGGCCTCGGTCGTCTTGCCGAGGCCGATTGGCGGGGACTATGCCGGCACCAGCGTACGACGCCGCAGGCGCATCCAGCTTTCGGCCGAATACACGGCAAGACCCGCCCAGATCAGCACATAGCCCGCCACCTTGGGCCCCGCAAATGGCTCGTTGTAGAGCCATACGCCCAGCAGCAGTTGCAGCGTTGGGCTCACGTATTGCAGCAAACCCAGCAGCGACAGCGGAATCCGCCGCGCGCCGGCGCCAAACAGCAGCAGCGGCAGCGCCGTCAGCGGGCCGGCCAGCCCCAGCAGCCACTGCGTGCCCGGCGACGCGGCCAGGAAGGCGTTCTGATGCTGCGAAGCCAGCCAGCCGAGATAGGCCAGCGCCAGCGGGAACAGCAGCAACGTCTCCAGCGTCAGCCCTTCCAGCGCGCCCAGCGGCGAGGTCTTGCGCAGCAGGCCGTAGAGCCCGAATGAGAACGCCAGCGCCAGGGCAATCCACGGCAGCGTGCCGGCCTGCCAGGTCAGCCACGCCACGCCGGCTGCCGCCAGCGCCACCGACACCCACTGCACCGGCCGCAGCCGCTCGCCCAGCACCAGCGCGGCGAGCATCACCACCACGAGCGGGTTAATGAAATAGCCCAGGCTGGCTTCGAGCACATGGTCGTGGTTGACGGCCCAGATGTAGGTCAGCCAGTTGGCGGCCAACAGGCTGGTGCTGGCGGCATAGCGCCCCACCACCCGCGGTTGCTTGCGCAGCGCCCACAACCAGGCGCCGTGCCGCTTCACGAGCAGGATCACCACCATCACCGCCAATGACCAGATCACCCGGTGCGAGAGAATCTCGATCGGCGACACCGCCTTGAGCAGCTTGAAGTACAGCGGAAAGAGGCCCCACATCGTGTAGGCCAGAAACGCGAAGATCACACCGTTGCGATTGGAGCCCGACATGTTCATCCCCAGAGACGCAGCACGGTAAAGACCCCCATGCCGACGAAGATCATGCCGAGCATGCGCCGCGTCGCCACGTAGAACGCGGTGGCGGCAACGCCAGCCATCAGGCGCGGGTTGGTCCAGCTCGCGTCAAAGTGCCCGTGATTCCAGAGCAGGTCGGGCAGGACGATGGCGACGAGCGCGGCAGCCGGCGCAAAGCGCAGCGCGTGCTGCACGCGGGTGGGCAGGGTCATGCGGTTGCCCACGATCAGGAACAACGAGCGCGTGACGATCGTCACCACGGTCATGCCGGCAATGACAACCCAGATTTCGAGCGCGCTCATGCATCGTCCTCGTCAATTGCGGCCTGCGCGGCCCGTCGGCGCTGCCACTGCAGGCGCGCGGCGGCTTCGTCCGCAGCCAGGCCGGCGGCCATCGCACCCGTAACGGCAATCACGAGGCTCAATCGATACGGCAGCTTGAAGGCAACCAGCGCCAGCACCGCCGCCACAGCCACCGCCATGAGGGTGGCACGGCTACGAATGGTCGACACCATGACAGGAATCAGCGCGAGCGTCCCGGCCAGCGCCAGGCCCCACGCATCAGGAAACAGGCTCGCCGCAACGATGCCCACGATGGACGACACCTGCCAGCCAACGAAGCTCAGCAGCACCATGCCCCAGTAATAGCCCTCCTTGCCCGCCTGCGGCGCGGCCGAGGGGTACTGCTGGGTAAACAGCACGAACGGCAGATCGCCATTGAATACGCCCAGAACCACGCGCCGCATGAACGGCAGGTGTCCGAAATGCTGCATCAGCCCGGCGCTGAAGATGATGAAGCGCACATTCACGATGAACGCCGTCAGCAGCGCCGTCCAGATCGGCAACCCCGCCGCCAGCAGCGGTAGCACCGCCAACTGCGACGACCCCGCATACACGAAGATCGTCATGCCGATGGCCTGCGGGATGGTCAACACCGACTTGCTCATCGCCACGCCCGTCACCAAGCCCCAGGCGAGCACTGGCGGCATCGACGGCATATAGGCGCGCACCCCGGCAAAGAAGCCCGCACGTTCGGCCGGATCAATGGCCTCCCAGCGGCGCTGCAATGCCGCCGCCCAGCGAACTAGCGCCATGGCGCCCCCAAAAGTGGCGAATAGGCTTCTTTTTGATCAGCCGGACAAGGGCAGCCGGCAGCGCGGGCGCGCAGGAACGTCGGGGGCGACATGGGTGGCTCGAGGGAAACACACGATTATACTTTTGATGTTAAGCATCCGCTTAACGACGATGCGCCTATGCCCCGCCTATGTAGCGATTCATGCCGGGCGCCACGCACTGCAACAATCGCCGTTGGCGCGCCTGCGCCCACCCCTTACAATTTCGCCTTTGTCGGTTCTTGAACCTGCGGCCCATATCAGGGCGTGGCTGACCAGCTCAGACCGCGCCGGCATTCCTCACTCACCATGACCACGCAAACCGCACCCACGATCGAAATCGGCGCAGACGACCTGCCGTTGCACTGCCCGACCGCCAAAACGCCGGCCTGGAACTACCACCCGCGCGTGTTCCTTGACATTGCCGACACCGGCGAAGCCAAGTGCCCGTACTGCGGCACCGTCTACAAGCTGGCCCCCGGCGTTGAACTGAAGGGCCACCATTGAGCCCGATTCACCTGCAGTACCCCGGTCGCCGCACGCGCCTGGCGATTCGATGATGCGCAAGATCCTCGTCGTCGCCCCCAACTGGATCGGTGATGCGCTGATGGCGCAACCGCTGTTCGCGCAGCTCAAGGCGCGGCACCCGCGCGCGCAGATTCACGCGATCGCCCCGAAATGGGTGGCGCCCGTGCTCGCGCGCATGCCGGAAATCGCACGCGTGCTGCCCACTGATCTCGCCCACGGCAAGCTGCAGCTCGGCAGCCGCACGATGTTTGCGCAGCAGCTCAAGGGCGAAACCTTCGACGCAGCCTATGTGCTACCGAACTCGTTCAAGAGCGCGCTGATCCCGTGGCTGGCAGGCATTCCGCTGCGCATCGGCTACAAGGGCGAGTCGCGCCTGGGCGTGCTGAACGTGCGCTACCCGAATCCGCCCAAGAACGCGCGTCCGCCGATGGTGCAGCACTACGCGGCGCTGGCTTTCAAACCCCACGCCAAGCTGCCCGACACGCTGCCCGATCCGAAGCTCGACGTTGATGTGCAGCGCGTGGCCGCTACCTCGGCCAAGTTCGGCATTCCGGGCAACGCGCGGCTGATTGCCTTCTGCCCCGGGGCGGAATACGGCCCGGCCAAGCGCTGGCCGGCCGAGCATTTCGCAGAGCTGGCGCAGATGCTGCGCCGCTCGTTCCCGTACGCGCAGATCGTTGCGCTGGGTTCGGGCAAGGACCGCGAAATGGCCAACGCCATCGTCGAGCGCGCACCGTTCGTGCGCAACCTGTGCGGCGAGACCTCGCTGGATGAGGCGATCGAACTGCTCGCCCGCGCCGAGGCCGCCATCTGCAACGACTCCGGCCTGATGCACGTGACGGCTGCCCTGGGACGCCCGCAGGTGGCCGTATTCGGTTCCAGCGACCCCCGCCACACGCCGCCGCTGTCGCCCGCTGCGAGTATCATGTGGCTCCATCTGGAGTGCAGCCCGTGCTTTGCGCGCGAATGCCCGCTGGGCCACTTGCGCTGCCTGCGCGACATCGGCCCCGAGATGGTGTTTCATGAATTGCGCCGGCTGCTGCAGCCGCAGTAATACGCTCTCCTTAACGTCCACCGCCATGCCACGATTTGCCCGCCTGTTCGAAGCCGCCGAGGACATTCTCGAAGCCTATCGCGATGCGCTCAAGCGCCGCGATGCCGATGGCGCGCTCAAGCTGTGGCTCGACGAGGATTCGGTGAGCTTCATCCTGCCCGACGGCCAGCGCCTGCACGGCCACGAGCAGCTGCGCGGCTGCCTCGATGCGCTGGTCGAAAAGAACCCGGTCTGGATCGAATGCCTCTCGCAGCAGGTGCATTCGTCGCTAGGGGTGTCGATTTTCGAAGCCACGGAAGCGCTGCGCTTTTCGGCCACCGCCACCGAGGCCGATCTGTACGTTCACACGACCTACGTGCTGATGCAGAACCACGAAGGCTGGCGCATCGCCCATGTGCATTCCAGCCAGGCCGCCGAGGAACGCGTGGCTGCCTCCATCGCCAGCGTCACGCACTCTCTGCACTAAGCTGCTGCGCTGGGCGTGGCCGCCGTCTCTTTCGATGACCCATCCGTCTCGCCACGCCACCCCCCTTGAACTCAATCTGAACGCCCTGCTTGCAGGGCCGTTCGAGCCACACGCGTTCCGTTCGCCGTGGTGGCTGGTCGGCGGCAATGCGCAGACGATCGTGCCCGCGCGCCTGTGGCGCTTTCCGCGGATTGCGTATCGGCGCGAACGTTGGGACACACCCGACCACGACTTCATCGACCTGGACTGGACCACGCACGAGACCGACGCGCATGCGCCGCTGGTCGTCATGTTTCATGGTCTGGAGGGTGATTCGCGCAGCCACTATGCGCGGCTGCTGATGGACGCGCTGCGCGGCCGCCGCTGGCCCGGCGTCATTCCGCACTTTCGCGGGTGCTCGGGCGAGATGAACCTCGCGCCGCGCATGTACCACTGCGGCGATGGCGCCGAGATCGCGTGGATCCTCGAACGCCTTTACCGGACGGTTTGCCAGCCGCAGAGGCGCAAGCTGCTGGTTGTCGGCATCTCGCTGGGCGGCAACGCGCTGCTGCGCTACCTGGGCGAACACGGTACCGATGCCCGCTACGTGACGGCGGCTGCGACGGTCTCCGCACCGCTGGACATGCGGGCCGGCGGCGCCGCGTTGTCCAAGGGCTTCAACATCGTCTACACGCGCATGTTCCTGCGCACGCTCAAAGCCAAGGCCAATGCGAAGCTCGACCAGCATCCCGGCCTGTACGACCGCGACGCCATGATGGCAACGCGCACGCTGGGGCAGTTTGACAACCTCGTCACCGCGCCGCTGCACGGTTTTCGCGACGTGCTCGACTACTGGACGCGCGCCTCGTCGAAGCCCGTGCTGCGTGACGTGCGTGTGCCGGCGCTGGTGCTGAACGCGCGCAACGATCCGTTCCTGCCCGGACAGCATCTTCCCGGCGCGGCCGAGGTGTCGCCCGACATCACGCTGGACCAGCCGCTGCACGGCGGCCACGTCGGCTTCCTGCTGCGCCATGGCAAGACGGGCCGCGTCGATTGGATGCCCGCACGCGTCCTTCGCTTTTTCGATGAAGTACTGGGCCGCCAAGCCAGCGCGGAGGATGCGCATGGATGACATCGTCCGCCAGGCCATGGCCAAGTGGCCGAACGTACCGAATTGCTTTGGCTGGCTGGCGTTGGATCGGCGCGGCCAATGGCGCATGCGCAACGAATATGCGCAGGCCAACAAACTGTCCGGCGAGCCGATTCGCCACACGGCGCTCCTCGATTTCATCGTGCGCAACTACGCGCATGACGATGCCGGGCGCTGGTTCTTCCAGAACGGGCCACAGCGCGTGTTTGTCGAACTCGATTACACACCCTGGGTGGCGCGGCTGTCAGCCGATGGTGCGCCGCCAGCGTTCACGACGACCACAGGGGCTGCGTTCTCGCCCAGCGGCTGTTTTCTCGACGAGCAAGGCAGCGTGCTGCTCTCGGGTTACGTGGGCGGATTCGAAGCAGAGGAAACCATCGCAGTGCTGCACGACCACGACCTGGAGCCGTTTTCTTCCTTGGCCAATTGGCACGCAGAGGCGTGCGGAGCCGCGCTGGGAACGCTGACGCTGGGTGACCGGACATTCGACATTGAGCCGATTGCGCGCGCAGAAGTGGCAAAGCGCTATGGCTTCGTTGCACGGCCAGCGGAATAGCCTCGATAGGCCCACCGGCCCTACTTCGGCAGTGCCTTGTCTTCCGCCTTCTCTTCGCGGTATTGCCGCTCCATCTGGTGCAAGCGCGCGTCGACTTCGGATAGCGTGTAGAAATCCGCATCCCCCGCATCGCGGGCGAGCTTGAGCTGCTCCACTGCTGATCCCCACGCCCCATCCCGCGCATATTTCTCCGCCAGCGCGCGATGCTGTTCAACGCGCTTGCCCTTGTCGGCGTAGGCCCGGGCGAGCATGTCCCACCAGATCGGCTGGGCAGTGTCTTCACGGGTCTTGTCTTTCAGATACGGAATCGCGTCGTCGGTCCGGCCGGCCGAGAGCAGCGTTTGCGCATAGGTAATGCCCACCGCGCGCGACAGCGGATACGCAGCCAGCGCCGCGCGTGCCAACGTCAGCGCCTCGGGCGCACGGTTACGCGCGCGTGCCAGTTCGATGGCCGTGACGTCCAGCTCGACGCTGCCCGACGTGATGCCGGGAATGTTGCCGTACAGGCGTCGCGCTTCCTGCAGAGCTTGCTCGGCCTCATCCAGCCGCCCCGCCATCTGATTGGCAACTGCTACGCCGTACCACAGGGCCGCGCGCTTCTCCACCGGCGCGTCCGGCGCCGACGACAATTGCGAGCGCATCGCGTTGCGCACGTCGATGTAGCCGCTCGTCGACGTTTCCTGCAGCACGCGCGCACGCACCTTCGCAAAACCAAATTCCGGGCGACGCGGCTGGCGCGGATGCGGCAGGCCACGCGCGCGGTCTTCCATGTCGGCGATGCGTTCGCCGGTCAGCGGGTGGGTGCGCGCATAGCCGGGAATTACGCCGGTATCGGCAATGTTCGTGACGCGCTGCAAACGACGGAAAAAGTCCGGCATGCCGTCCGGGTTGTAGCCGGCGCCCGTGAGCAGCGTGAAACCGACGCGGTCGGCCTCGCGCTCCGCGCCACGCGAGAACGCGAGCTGGTTCGACACCGCGGCCGCCTGCCCGCCCATCGCCAGCGCCTGCGCGGCGTCCCCGCTCTTCGTGGCCGCAAGACCGGCCAGCAGAATCGACGCCAGCGCAATCCACATCGACTCGCCGGATTTATCAATGCCGCGCGCGATATGCCGCTGCAGCACGTGGCCGATTTCGTGGCCGAGCACCGACGCCAGCTCCGATTCGCTCTCGGTCGCGACCAACGTACCCGTGTTCACGCCGATGTAGCCGCCCGGCAACGCAAACGCGTTGATGCCCGGATCCCGCACCGCAAACAACTCAAAGCTCGACGCGGAGGTACTGCCCGCCACATGCTGACGGCGCGCCGCCTCGATCAGCTTGTAGCCGATGGTGTTGAGGTAATCCGTGATCAGCGGATCGGGCACGAAATCCGGATCGCGGCGGATCTGGCGCATCACGCGGTCGCCCAGGCGGCGCTCCACCTCGGGCGACAGCGACGCCGTCGACGGATCGCCCATATCGGGCAACTCGTACGTCGGCGCGTCGATGACGGTCGGCTCCTTCGGCAAATACGGCGACTGCCGGCCGATCTGCACGCTGCGATTCAGGTTGCTCTGCACCTGATCGGCAGCCGCGGCGGAACCCAACCCCGGGTTAACCGAGGCCGCCGGCGCGGACGCCGCCACCTGCGCCAGCACAGGCAACGGCAGGGGCGCCAGCCACGTCGACAACAACATAGCGGCCGTCAGCTTGCGGACGCGCGGCCGAAAAAGGGAAAGCGTCATACGGAAAGCACGGAGAGCGGAATCAGCGCGGCCACATCGCCGCAAGCCGGGTGCTTGCTATCATAAAACGCTTCGTTCCCTGCCCCGCAAAACGCGCTGTCACTCATGTCGCAACTCACCCACTTCGATTCCGCCGGACAAGCCCATATGGTCGATGTCGGCGACAAGGCCCTCACGCACCGCGTAGCGGTGGCTACCGGCACGATCCGCATGCTGCCCGAGACCTTTGCGCTGGTGCGCGATGGCAACGCCAAGAAAGGCGATGTGCTGGGGATTGCGCGCGTTGCGGCGATTCAAGGCTCCAAGCGGACTTCGGATTTGATTCCGTTGTGTCATCCGTTGGCGTTGACGAAGGTGGCGGTGGAGTTTTCCTTGGATGAGGCATCACACACCGTCCGCTGTACGGTTCGGGCGGAGACGCGTGGGCAGACCGGGGTGGAGATGGAAGCGCTAACCGCCGTGCAGGTTGGCCTGCTCACCATCTACGACATGTGTAAGGCCGTGGATCGGGGGATGGTCATAGGGGATGTTCGGCTATTGGAGAAGCATGGGGGAAAGTCGGGGGATTGGGTGGCGGGTTAGTAGATTCAATGCCCCAATGAAAAAAAAGCGTCACGAAGACGCTCCTTTCATATCAATCCTGAAAATCAACTGCATTCTGCCGGCGCGATATTCTTGGGAAGCGTCCCCCCGGTTTCCGGTTTCTCAATATCCGTACGCTTCGGCGTATCCGCCACATAGCAATCCCAGCGAATCGGCCCAGTGGGACGCTCACTCTGCGCCAAAGCAATGCCGTTTGCTGTTGGTTTCAGCACCAGAAGATTAGCGCCTTCTTTCGCAACATTGCTAGCGTACTTAATACTGATTTCACCGTTCTTTGGATTCACCTCGACGCCATTCGCAACTACATTGCGCGTGGCCACCGAATTAGGCGCAAAACCATGGCTGAGATCGCTCCCACCTGCCATGGCGTTCTCCGCCACGATCGCCTTGGCACCAGCAGCCAACGCGAGCCCTTCCGCCACGCGCGAACGGCCCATGTAGTCCTGGTAAGCCGGCATAGCAAAGGCTGCGAGAATTCCAACGATGGCAACAACGATCATCAATTCGATC
>NZ_JASATD010000019.1:0-87433 GCF_038440115.1 Ralstonia sp. OTU4908
GGCCAACTCTCAACACGAAAATTCGTACCGCCGAAGATCGCCCAAAGAAAGGAAGCCTGCCCACCAAGTATCGCGATCACAGCTACCAAGTACCTCATACAACCCTCACCATGATGGGCAACGCGAAATAAAGTTCGACCACTCACGCCACTGCTCTGGAGTGATGATCCCCGCCTCACGCAGCTTGAGAATTTTCCGGCGCTCGTTCAGCTTCGCCTCTATGCCGCGCACCTTCTGCGGCTGCAGCCGGCCATGCGTGTACCAGCCGGGAAGGTAGCTGTACGGTGCCTGCGATGCGTCTTCCTTGAACACCTGCCGGGTGTCATATGCCGGGTACAAATCCCCGCCCTTGTACCACCAGCGGTCAGCCACCATCGCGTTGAACTCAGTGCCGTACAGCACCTTTGCGACATGCAGTTTCGGGAGCTTCAGCTTGACCTTGCCGAGCGTGAACGTATCGATCAAGCCGGACAGGAAAGGGATTTTCAGGCGATCAAAACGACGGCACTCAACGAGGTACTCGACCAACGCATCGCGAACCTGACGGTCAACTTGGCTGATGTGCTGGCAGATGAAATACACATCCCAGCCTCTCTTACGGCTGTGCACCAGCCAGTCGATCACGTCCTGCTGTCGCTTGTCCTGCCAGTTACGAGCGTTCAGCAGCTGCGAGACTTCATCGAGAAAGATGCCGCCATTCTTCGTTTCGTCGTAACTCTCATTGCCGCGCCCTAAGCTATCCAGATGTGCAACCGTCGGCTTATCAGGCAGACGCACAACACGCGGCGTCTTCGCCTTCGGCCCGCACAGCTTCTCGAGATTCAAATCGAGATTCGTCGCAACAGGCCGGCCCTCTGCCAGCAAGTCGCGAATGCGGCCGACCGTTGCAAGACTTTTGCCAGAACCGAGCCGCCCCGTGATGATGTAGATAGGCATTTCAAGCCGCCGCCATAATCTTGATATTGCCAACGCCCCAGCGATACAGAAAGATCGCTGCATCAGCTGCAAACGCAACATCGAGCGCGGCGTTCAAGCTGTCCGCAGCTAGCAACCACATCGCATCACCGAGAGGCACCGCGAGATACGCCGGCATCGCGCCGATCAACCCATTCAACACCAACGCCTGCGCAGCAAGCATCCCAGTCGTCAGCGTACCGAACGCAGCAACAGCTGCCATTGCGAACGCAACCTTCTGCGTGAACCACTTCGCAAAGAAGCCGGCCATCGAGCCAAACAAAGACACCATCAACGATGCGAGCAATGGCATACCGCCCCCTTAAACTGCACCGGCATTCGCGCCGGCCGCCTTATTCCAGACATAGACCGCCGAGAGCACCGGCCACAACCAAGCAAGCAGGTCATGCACATATTGAAGCTGCGTGCAGACATCCCACGTGCCACGCCAGCTACCCCACGAAAACCACTCGATAGGCTGACACGATCCACCCGGCAAGATATGAGGCATGGTCAACGTCCACGACCTACTGTTGTTGACGTTCTGTAGCTGCGCCTCTGCTGTCTGCTCAGCTGTCTGCAAATCGGTCGACGGCTGCGCCATCGCAGTCCCAGCATCCGCTTTCGACGGCGTTCCGGTTTCGTCTATCAAACACTTCGGGCTACCGCTCGTACCGAGGCCACACGGCGTAGGAGACGACGCCGGCTGCGGCTGGGGATTGCCACCTCCGCCGGTACCCCCAGCCGTCGGACTCTGCGTAGTCGTTGTTGTCGTCGTCGTCCCGTCCGGGTTGGTTGTCGTCGTTGTCACAGTCACAGTCACCGGATGCTCGGCAAGCGTACCCGTATCCGTATTTGGCGAAACCGTCACCGTCTGCTGACTTGTGGTCGTACCAGCCGACGTAGTGGTTGTCGTCTTAGGCCCAACCACCTGCCCATTCGCAGGACTCAAAATCTGCGCAGGCAACGCCTGCGTAGATGCATCTCCCAAGGCCGCATACCATTGATCGGGCGGCATGATCCCCCAATAGTCTTTAGCCCGGTTCGGATTGCCGCTCATCACGTTCGCCAAGTTACTCGCTAACTCCGGGTATTGCACCGGCTGCGGCTGAACATTCGCATTAGGGTCAACGACACATTGCGAACCAGATGCAACATAGTTCTTCACACACCTACCGTTCGACTGCACCCCAACACCGTTCCAAGACGGGTTGCTAACTTGCCCATCTTGCTTAATGACAAACACGCACCCGCCTGACGTCGGCGAGTAATACTTGACAGAACTAAACGTCGCTGTTGTGCCAGCGGTATTGTTCCCAAACGCGTTATTCGCCCAGGCCTGACAAGCGGCCTGCGGGCTATCAAACAAATTCGTGCCATCCGCGGTCCACTGGAACCCGTTGAAGCCAGTGTCCGTAGAAGCAGGGTTCGCAACGCCCGGCTTACACCATCCATTAGGACTCGTTTGGCACTGCTTAATGCCATACGAAATCAAATCCGCGGCGAGCAACGTCAATGCTATAGGCGTCACCAAACCTACGGCCCGACTCGCAATGCTGGCCATCGCCACACCGCGACCCTCATTGATCATTACCCGACCGATGATGCCGTTACCAGTATTCATCGCGCCAACACCGATATCGACTTCACCAGCCTGCAATACCGTCAACCCACTCGGCGACGCTGTAACGGTCTGCGAAATATTCCGAATCAAATTCGGCACAAGCTGCTGCAACGTCATGTTGGTTTGCGCGTACGCCCGAACAGGCACAAGCACGGACATCACCAGCGCAACCGCAACGACGACGGGCGCAATCAGCAGATCAACCAACACATGCCGCCCACGTTCAGCGGAAGCAAGGACTTTCATACGAGTGACAGGCATAGAACACCTCATACATGGGATCAAGCCGCGTGCCGCATGCGCTCAAAAACAAAAGGCCCGCGAGGGCCAGGGGAGCTAGCTTCGCGGGCCGGAACATCACGCCACCTTGTTGACCAGCTTGCGGCCGATGCGGAAGCCAATGTAGATGCCCCACACGATGACAGCCGCAGCGATGGCCTTGGTGCCAAGCGCCGTGGCGTTCGACGTGGTGCTGTCGAACACGGGTTGCATCGCGGTCGGAAAATCGAACGTGGTTTGCGCTTGAGCGCCGACCGCACCGACCATGCCAGCCACGGCAACCGATGCCAGCAGCAGCTTCTGCTTCGCACCTTCCAGATTCACCTTCATGATTCACCTCCAAAAATGGGCCGGTTGAGAAATTGCCCGGCTTGGCCCATCAACCGGTCAAAAAAGATCGAGCAACTTGCGACCAAGCCGAAACAACGACCCGACAAGCCAACCCGAAAAAAAGAACAACATGCAGAAGCCCGCATACGTAGCTAGGTCCGACGCGCTGTAGCTCATCGCGTATTCCCCGCAATGAAGCCGAGGCAAAAGCAGACCGCGACGAAACCCACCGCTAGCACCATGAAGCCGTCATAGCTCATACGTTTCTCCCTAAAGCCCTGCGGCTTCTATCGCTTGGTCGTACTGCTCAGACAGCTTGTCGATTTGGTCTTGCAGATCGTCACCACGGGCATGCGCCATCGCGTATTTGCGCAGCCACGACTGGGCATCTAACTCAGCCTCTTCACGCTCTTCGTCGAACCGCTGATGCAGCATTTCGAGACCGTGCGATATGTGCGCTAGCTCTTCAGCTTCGTCGTCCCAGTTCGCCAGCTTTGCCCCCGGATCGATCTCGCCGTTTTTCTCCGCAGCCCACAGACGGTCCATCACTACAACCAGCCGATCCGCGACAAGAGACGCCTTCAGCGTGGCCGCATACTCACGATCTCGCGCAGCCATCTCCCGCTCATGCGCACGGTCTTCCTCATCACGTGCCGCATCACGCTTACGAATTGCACGCTCGCGTTTGCCCTGCAACTCATCCGCCGCGAGCAAGTGCTGCTCTTGACCAGACTCGCCGTCATCGAACAACCCCGAGAACCAATCCGAAAGCCCCACAGCAGCCCCTTATCGATACGAAACCTGCGCTGTTGCACGCTCCATTTCGTCACGCACATCAACGTCATGGAGCCAATGCCAAGACGCGGCATATGCCCAGCCAGCGCCAATCACGATGCCGACGAGCAGCCACGCAACGCGCTTCCAGTCATCCATGGCGTCAACCGATCTGACCGGACTCGCGGTCACTCACGTCGACGTAGTTGTCGATAAATGCCTGCCGCGCATCGGCATGAACCTCGATCGTCGACTGCGCCCACACCTCGCCATGGAGGTAAGTAGCCACCCGCACAAGCGGGCTCGCAGGGTCATTCATCAACAACGACAGCAACGACAGCAGGGCGCCCTGCGCATAGTCGTTAAATACGAATCGCGTCGACGAATTCGCCGGGTCCTGCATGACCCCTTTAAGACGCTCTACAGAAATGCCATCAGCCATCACGTTTATCTCCATCGTTTTGTTGTCATGCGGATCGACCATCACAGCCCCCGCTTCAGACCACGCACAAAAACACTCAGCAACAACATCACCACGACGAACATCACCAATGCCCACCCAACTGCTTCCTCAGGCGACATCGGCATAGCAGGAACAGCGGGTTGCGACGACGCAGACCCAACCAGATAACCGAGCAGAAAATTCAGCATCAGGAACCCCACCTATTCAGGAAGTACCAAACGACGGCACGGAAATAGTCGGAGTGCATCCACGCCGTGATGCCAGCCACGAAACCAAGGCACCACACGAACAGAGCGCAGCACAGCAGCCGTTTCATCACGCACCCCGTAAACCGAAAAAAGCCCACGAAGGGTCATCCCCTCCGCAGGCTTTGCGTCATGCAGCATGATCACGATGCAGCGGCTTGCGCCTTCTGTGCATTGGCAGCGGGCCGCATGTTCAGAGCTTTCAGGCCGACGATGCGTGCAACCAATTCACCATCACGCGAGACAAACAGCTTGTAGTCGGCCAGATAATCGCCGGGCGTGGTGTCCTTGAGTTCGTCGGCGACGTTCACACGGCCAACCTTGACTTGCGCGGCAGTGGCGCCGTTCGCATCAACCACTTCTTCGGTCAGGATGCATTGCGCTTCATGCATCGAGTAGGGACGGCCAGTCTTGGCCGAGACGCCGTTACGGCTGTTGATGGCGATGATGGTCAGCTTTTGAGTGTTCGACATGATGGCTCCGACGTATGAGCAAATTGGTGTATGGTTAACTTGCACTCACGAATGAATTACTCAGGCGTGAGTACAGTGCAAAATATACTCACCGGTGAGTAAATTCACCAATTGGAGTTTTCTATGGAATATTCGGAACTGATTGACAGGGCCTTGCACGACCGAAAGGTCAACAAAGCCGCAAAAGAGATGGGCATCCCCCAGCCCAGCCTCGACCGATACGCCAAAGGCCAAACACTGCCGAACTACACAGCAGCCTTAATACTTGCCAAGGAAGCAGGGGTCAGCGCCGCTGAAGCGCTGTGCGCGGTTGCGTGCGAAGAAGCCAAACGCGCAGGCATTTACGAGAATGTGAAGAAGGTTTTTCGCTCGCTGCTTAGCGCCGCGAAACCGAGGAACAGGCTGGCCGCCTGACCCTTGCGCTAGGCAGTATGCGAGGGGTTCAAAAAGGACCCTCTCCGCCAGCAAGTCCAGCGCCCCCGTCAAACGGGGCCTGGTTCGAACAAAGCCCCGCCCTTGGCGGGGCTTTGTCGTTTACGCGTTCTCGGCGGTACAGATGGCCCAAGTTTTTAGGGGTTTGAGGGCGCCATTCTCAGCGCGACAGTACGGCGGTACCGTTAGGTGGTTTGGACACCCCAATATCGGGGTTGTTAAGCCGAAGCGAATCCCAGCAGCGCGCGCCGGGCAGCCCAATCGATGGGCAACGGGACGCTCTATTTGAGCGTATCCGAGGCCAGGCTTGGCGGTTGGGCACCGTCTAACATGGCCCGCACAATGTCAGGTGCCAGGAATGCCCGCCGGGGCTTACGGCGTCTTGATCGCCCCGGACGAGCCGTCGTGGATAAAGCCAACGGGCGCCAATCCCTGGGCCGATGAGGTCGTCTTGGTCAGGACCCGACCACGTCGGCGCCATTGCCGCGGACGTACGGCACCGGGCCGATCCCGCGTGCCGCCGCGAGGGCCTCGATCGCGTATCGGATCGAGACCGCGTCATTGAGCGAGTGGAACGTGCCGTCCTCGTTGAAACTGACTTGCGCGCCTTCGATCCAGGCGATAGTGAAGGTGTCTTCGGTGTTGTCTTCGGGGGTGTAGAAGGTATGCACCGAGCCGCCGGGCTCGTACAGGTAGGAGCCCGCCGTCTGCGGCTGGTCGGGGTACTCGCGATACTTCCAGCAGCCCTGGATCGTCCACACCTGCGCTGTACCAGTGTGGTAGTGAATCCCCTCAGCAGTACCAGTATGGTGGCGTCGGTTCGCTGCCGTTCCGGCCTCTGCGGCACAAGCAAGGGCGAATCAGACTCGCCGGCGACGCCGGGCGTGGCGAACCAGATCGACGGCCAAGACCAAAGAGCGCCGTACTGCAGTCTGGGTAGCGGGGAGCAACCCTAGAGCGCGCGCCATGGGCGTTTGCTGCTGATACGGAGGCAGGCCCCATGCCGAGAAGGATGTGTGGGATGTTCGGCAGCGCATCGGCAACGGCCTCGCGCAAACAGAGCGCTTCGTTGCTGCCCTGCAGAATCTGATTTCCGCCAGCAATCAGCTATGACTGTGGGCCCGACGAATCCTTCTCTTCGATCATGGATTCCAGCAGCAAATCGAATGGCGCGCTAGACACCTTGAATATGCCTTGGTACGGATGGGTCAATTCCAGTATCAGAAAATTGGCGCTCGCGATGGCGATGGCACCCAATAGCAGAAAAAACAACGCGAGCACACTGCCGCTGCTGAGGCTTCCATAAAGAAAGAACAGCAAACAGGCCCATCCAAAAACAATGACAAGAAGCAACGTCGGAACTTGGCTAGAAAGGCTCCTGACAATATTGGATTGAATGGAAATGAAGTTGCTGGAGAATTGCCGGATTGAGTTTAGATCGTCACGAGTAATATTTCTGAACGCCTCGGAGAGCCTGTTGATCTCCAGTACCGTCTCGACATCTTCGGACAGATGGCTGTAGCTGACCTCTCCGCCATGCTTCTTGCTCTCACGGGGCCAGTATCGTCGCAGCAAGCGAACAACCATCTGCCGCAGCATAAGCCTTGGCTTATCAGACACATCAGGAAATTGCTTCAGTAAGAGGTCGATATTGGCGACTGAATTGATCAGTGAATTAAAGTCGGCCTGATGGCTGTTGAAGGTGGTGTAGGAGGAGGATACAAGGAGGCCTAAAACAATGGCAAAAAGAGTGCCAATCAAACCGGAAACCGATCTGATTACATCCACTGAAAGACTGATTTCGGCGGGGAGCAGCTTGTGTACATAGCCCCCGGCAATTGCACAGGCAAAAGTAGCTATGGCAATTGCAATGCAGCGACCAAGGATGTTCATTCGGATCGTTCGTTCGGGTTAGTTTCGTTCATTTTGCGTCCGCCATCGCTGGCGGGGCATTACTATTCCATCTGATCAGCCGTTCTATGAGCGCACGCAAATCCTGGGTCTGGATTCCGTGCAAATTAACACCGCTGCGTCACTGAGTCTCTTCGACACTATTGCTCGTCAGTATCCCGATCCTGCGCAAGGAAGGAAAATCCGAATCCAGGCAATCGTCGCAGGTGCAGGACGATTCCAATGGCAACCGCGATGGCGTACGCCACTAAGCCGATTCCGGTGAGGCGTTGATCGTCCATCAGATAACTGGCGCACAGACGGGTCGGTGTGTCATGAAACAGCAAGCCCACCGTGGCGAGCATCCAGATCAGGTTTCCAGCAAAGAAAACCAGCCCCCCGCCAGGCGCGCGCCGCAGCCCGTGCTGCAGAGCGCCGCCCGCAATAAACAGCGATGCCAGTTTGGCAGCATCGATGCCGGCATCAAGCCGGGCCAGATCGAGTCCCAGTGGCACCATCCAGAACATGAGGCACAAAGTTGCACCGAGCAGAGGCACCAGCCCCATGTGCATGATTGCTTCAAAGGCGCGGCCATCGCCAATGCGTCGCGAAACCATGCGTGACGCCGCAAATCCCGATGCCATTACGAAAGGAAACTCAGCAAGCATCTGCAATGCCATGGACGATTCGACGGCGTTGCGGATCGGCGCCAGCAATAACACGGCAGGCAGGAAGACGGCGCACCACTCGACCCATGTGCGGTGGAGAGAGAACTGCGTTGCGGAATACCGGGCGGCGAGCTTCATCGCAGCACCTGCTGAGCCGCCGTCAACGCGGCATCGAACGCGCTGTAATCGTAAAGACCGAGGACGACACCACGCGCGTCGATGAGATGAATCTCGCCGTTGTGCACGTATCCGCCGAGCCCGTCGGGAATGGCAACCACATCGAGCGAACGCAATAGCGCTTCCTTTGATTCCGTGGTCAGCGGAGCGCCGATGCGCCAGATTGCTGGGTCGGCATGTTGCTGGTTGCCATATGCGCCTAGGCTTCGCGCATCGTCATGAGCGGGATCAATGGAAACCGACAGGAGCTCGACGCGGCCCGCCAGCGCTCCCGTCTTCACACGTTGCTGGAGTTGAAAGAACTCCGAACCCAGCGCCGCGCATACTGTGGTGCACCGCGTGTAGATGAAATCCACCAGATAGACATGCTCGTCTCGGGACGTTGGGGTCCACGGCACAAAACTGCGGCCGCGTTCATCGCGAAGCTCCACGGGTGGTGCAATCAGACTTCGGTCCGCAGACATCATGCTGCGGCGGTCATCCAAGGTCCAGACCTTGAAACCTGCCGTCAAGCAATACAGTGCGATGACGAAGGCGATGCTCAGTACCAGGCAGCCAGCCCCGGCCGCCCAGAGGCCGGGCGCCTTCGACACCGGGCCTTGCTGGCGCCTTCCGGCATGTGCCTCTCGCGAATCACGCATTCCCTATGTTCATTTGCCTGCCGAACTGCAAGAATCCCGACCAATCAACGGCCGCCGTGTACTGCCCGGGCTTTCGTGGATCGCTTGCATGCGCCATCCCTCATCTGCGCCCAGGTACGAAAAAGTCATGCGTGTAGATTCCCTCGGGCTTTCTTGGCTGGCGAGCTACCCAATTCATCAGCGGGCACTCGCCATGCCTGCCTGACTAAGCGGCACTCAGTGATCGGCAGAGCCGGGCACGCGCAGCCTGATCATTCGTCTTTTCCATTTACCACTTGAGCTTGCCCAGTTCGTCGTCTCCGTTATAAGGAGCGGTTTTTTCTTTGGTCGCATCGCGCACCTGGGTGACCGCTTGCGCGAGGATGGGTGGCGCAGCGTTGCCCCACTGGCTCCTCACATAACCCAACACGGCCGCAATCTCGGCGTCGCTGAGCTGGTCGCTGAACGAGGGCATCGCGCCATTGAACTTGGCGCCCTTGACGGTCAGCGGGCCAGTGATGCCGTGCAACACAATGGCCGCCACGGTCTCGGGGCGCCCTTGCACCCATTCCGAGCCGGCCAACGGGGGGAACACCCCGGGCAAGCCTTGCCCCGTCGCCTGATGGCAGGCCGCGCAGCGTGAAGCGAACAGCGCCGCGCCGTCAGTAGCGCCGCCGCCACCCGCTTTCCCTTTTTCAAGATCGGCCACGGTCCGGCTGTCCCCAAGACTGGCAGGGACGTTGATCGGGGAATTCGCGATGTAATAGATTCCCCACACAACAAGCGCCGCAACCAGCAGCTTGATGCCCAGGGGAATGGGAGTCTGGGATTCACCGGGCTCGGCATGCTCCCGCTCCTCTTGCGGGGTTGGCCGGGGGGCGGACTTGTCGTTCAGCATTGTCGTGGCTCCGCCGGGCTAGTTGGCAGCGACAGGCTTGGCAGCCTTGCTGGCTTCACCACCCGGCGCGGCAATTGCTGCATACGTATGGTCGAGCGACTTCAGGTACGCGACAAGATCAAGCGCATCGGGTGTCGCGACGACAACCTTGCCGGCCGGGGCTGCGCCCGGAGGCAGCGTCACTACGCGGTCTCCTTGGTCAGCTGCGTCTTTCACGTCGAACAGATATGGGTAGCTCGGCATGATGCTCTGCGCGACGTAGGCCCGCGGCTGGTACAGGTGTCCGAGGTGCCAGTCCGCGCTGGGCTGGCGTGCGCCGATGTTGAAAAGATCGGGGCCCGTGCGCATCGTGCCGAGCAGATGCGGGTGATCGTAGTAGTAGTCTGCCGCCACCGACGCCCGACCCCAGCCACGCTTGGCGTCGGGTGCAAAAGCGGCATCCCGAGGTTGCTGCGAATGGCAGTAGATGCAGCCGTTGCTGATATAGACCTGACGCCCACGCAGTTCTGCTGCGGTGTACGGCTTGAGTCCCGGGAGAGGCTTCAGTTCATGCAGCTGCAAAAAAGGTAGCACCACCAATGCACTGGTCGCCAGCGCCAGCATGAACATCCCCGAAGCGATCAGGAAGGTGACGCTTCTCATGAGCTGGCTCCCGATTTGGTCGCACCAGCGAGAGCGAACATCGCCGGCTTATCCCGATTCGGGCCCAGCCCAAGGATGACGCACGCAAAGTGAATGATGAACAGCAGGTGCCCGAGCACCATCAAGCCGCCCCCCACAGAGCGAGCCTCTAGGTACGGCACCGTCAGCACAACAGAATCGATGAACGGCCGTGACGCATCCAGCATGGCCAATCCCTGAAGCAGGCCCGCGATGGTCAAGGAGACGAAGTAGATGCCGATGCCGATGGCTGCCAGCCAGAAATGTGCTGTGATCAGGTTCGGGTAAGGCCACTCACGCTGCGTAACACGCGGAACGATGAAGTAGATTGAGCCGAAGAAGACAAAGCTCACGAATGCGTAAAGCCCCAGGTGCGCGTGACCGACGGTGTAATGCGTAAAGTGCGTGATGACATTGACGCTGCGCAGCGCCTCGAACGAGCCCTGGATCGAGCTCAGCGTGTACATCATCCCGCCAAAGGTCACGAAGCGCAGCGTCGGCGAGTACAGCAGCGCCTTGAAATTCCCCCGCATCGTCTGATGCAGGTTGACCGAGAACGCGATCACCGGAATCAGCATCATCATGCTCTGCACGATGGACAGCGTGATCAGCCAACCGGGGACGGGGCCGCCCACAAAATGGTGGCCGCCAACTTGCCCATACAGGAACGCCAGCGTCCAAAACCCGAGCAAGGACAGACCGTACGATTGAATTGGTTTTCCGATGATCTTGGGCAGGAAGTAGTAGATGGACGCCAAGGCAAGCGGCGTATAGAACAACCCCAGCACGCTATGCCCAAACCACCAGTTCATGGTCGCCTGCTCGACCCCGAAATGAACGTAGGGCACCTTGGCCACCAGGTACAGCACAGGGAACCAGAAGAGCGCGCACCCCATGTACCAGACGGAGACATAGAGATGGCTGACCCGGGTTGCCAGCAGTGTCAGCACCAGGGGGATGCCGACCAAGGCGCCCCCCACGGCAAACAGAATGCCGATCTGCCATGGAATCTCCAACCATTCGAGCCCATCGGACAAGCCGGCAGCGATGCTACCCAGTCCGGCAACGACGCCCGCATTCCACAACAGTGCACCCAAGACCGCGAACGTTCCACCCACCAACGGAGTCTTGAGCACGCGGGGCAAGACAAACTGTGTAATACCGAGGCCAGCCATTGGCGCCCAGCCATACGCCACGGCATTCAAGTGGATGGTGCGGATGCGCCCGAATGATAGCCACGCCTGAGAGGCTAGCGCATCAGGAAGATGCAGCTTGAGCGATGCGGTGAGCCCTGCCAGGGAAGCCACCAGCAGCCACAGCATCGCACTGCACAAGAACACGAAAACGACCAGCGACGATGCATCGGCTCCGTTAGTCATTTTTTACGCCAAGACGGCGGAGCACCGCAACAGGTAACACTCCTACAGTTTCCTGCAGCCGGAATCATCCCTCCCCAGAGGATTCGAATTTCAATCTAGGCGATCAACGAAAGTTTGCAAAGGGAGGTGTTAATAACGCCCGCAAGCTTGGCCGGTCAAAGAGAAGTCGGCCAAACGGGGTGAACGCATGAAACGGGCGGACCTGAACCGGGGTTCCTGTCCTGGAGCGTGTTCATCGGCTATTCGCTTGATTACCTTTCCCCGCGTTCTCCTGCCGGCTTCCCCAACGGCAAGAGAGCTTTGCCACCGTCTACGTCATGCCGCCTGACATGTAGGGGACGGCTACACGTGCCGCACCTGAACACCATCGCCCACGCCTGTCTGAAAGACATACCCACGCGACCGCTGGTCCGCAAAGCGTCCTAAATCGCCGAGCGGCTTCCGCATCGCTGGAAACCCGCCCCCCCCCCGGACCGACCAGATAGTTTCAAGTGCCTGTTCGCAGGCAATTATAGATTGAAGTATCTATAGTGACAATAGTATCAGTCGTGACGTTAGTGTCATTAAGTTCGACTGAACTAAACCGGAAGAAACGGACGGAGTCATGCGTGAAGACGCAAACAGAACCCGAGCAACTGGCGTTGGGTAGGCCCAATCGATGGGCAATGGCACGTGCTGCCTGAGGGCATCCGAGGTCTGGGCCGGCGTGCGCTTTCTCAGTGATCCTGGGCCGCAGCCTGGCGATCACGCCCCGTTTGTCGAAACACGAGCAACGGGGCGGCGTGGGGCGTTACTGCGCAACAAACAGAATGCCATGCGGATCTTGCAGGGCGGATGCGTTGCCGACGCTGGTCACAACCGGCGTCAGATGGCCGGTCTTGGTGTCCAACTGCATGACTTGGCCCTGCCCAGCGCTGTACGCGTCGCCTTGCTTGAACGAGGCGTCTACCCGGTAGGTCGTGTTGCTAGCATCGGTAAAAAGCATGAACGTCTTGCCCGTCGGCCCGGCAGCTGGTACCCAGCGGGTGTCATCGACCGGAGTGACCGGGCCGTCCTTGTCGTTGAAGAGCGTCAGTGTTAGCACGCTCACCGTTTGGCTCGGGCCGGGGTTGCTGATGAACACGAGCTTTCCGTCCGCCTGGCTGTCGAGTACCAGATTGCCGGAAGCGTCGATCGTTTCTGAGTCGGGGTCGGTCAGGGCAAGCGTGACGGGCTTGTTGAAGTTTGGATTGGTTGCGCCGCCAACGGAAGGCGTGATGTCGGTGGCTTGGGCATTACCGGCAAGGACCGGCGTGACGTCGAACGTCGTGCCGTTTGCATTCAGCGACAGCGAGACGACCGTGGGTGCGGCCGTGCCGGGCGTTGTTGGGTTGGAGGCGCTGGCGTACACAACACCGTTCAACAATTGCATGTCATCGAACCCACCGCCGTGCGCGGTCGGATTAACCGTTGCCTGATACGTCTTTTGCGCTCCGGTTGCGAGGTTGATGATGGTCAGCTTGGGGTTGGCGTCTTCGTTCGACATGGCCCACAACGTATTTGTGTCCGTACGTGCCAGCAAGCCGTCGATATGTCCAGGAACCGTATAGCTCTTCAGGACATTGCCACTCAAATCGTACTGGACCACTGTGTTGGTCAGGCTCGGCACGGAGCCGTCTTTGACATCGCCCGCCATTTGATAGCCGATGAAGACGGTGTTGTTGTATTGAACAATCGAGTCGGGTTTCGCGGTTGAGGACGGCGCCTTTGCAAACACCGACAAGGAATATCCGGCAGCCGTCGCAGTGTTGGGAATTTGCGCGGGCGTTGCGGCCGTTGCAGACGTTGCCGGTGTGTCATCACCACCGCCGCATGCAGTAAGTAGTGCCGCAGCAGACATTGCAACCAGCAAACTCTTCATCTTCATGTTCTACCCCCAGTTCAAGTTGATCCACGATTTCGGTTAGATGCGCAAAGCTTTGGAATTGAGAATGCAATCGCTTTGGCGTGACGACCCACAGTTGCGCGAAAAGTCTATGTGCCAATTGTGACTACTCAGTGAATTGAAAGAATTGGTGCAGCGTGAGGTGTCGTTGCACTGGAAGCCGCGCTTCTTGTCGAGGGCAGGAGCGTTAGCCTTCCAATCACGATGGACCAAGACTGATCAACGATCAGCGGATCAGCGGGGCTTGCGTCGGACGCCTGTTTGAGCGGGCTGATCCGTTGGGCTTGCTTGGTGGTGGACCCCACCGCATCGCTTACAGCCGGACTGGGCGGAGGCTTAACGATGCTGCGGCGAGCGGAGGAGGGTGCCTTGGCCTGCGTCGACTTGAGGCCCTTGTGGCTCTTGGTGGGTCCGGCTGCGGAGTTGGTCGCGGGGGCTCGACCGGGTGCATTCGAGGTGGAGGATTCCCTGTTATTCCCTGTTCCGAGTCGGTCGTTGTGCCCAGCAAATCCGGCCAGCCCGCGCAGAGCCTGGGGTACAAGTGGATCAGAGGGAGGGAAAGTGCCGAATTCCCTGCCAATTTCCCTGTTCGCAGCGAGCAGGGTGAGACAAACCAGCCGCTGACACAGCGCTCCGCCAGGATGCACTCCGAGGGGGTGCAAGTCGGTTCGGAGAAGAAGAGAAAAAGCCCGTGGAATAACGCTCCACGGGCTCTTTTTTGGTTCTTCGAAGACCGTGGGCCGGGTCTCCACATTCCGTAAGCTGATGCCAACACCTGCAACGCTCAATCGCACGCCATGCGCGCTTCGCTCGAATGGACGCACGCCGAGTTGCACTTCCAGCCGCGCCACCTGGTGGCTGATGGCGGATGCCGTGAGGTGAAGCTCCGCCGCGGCGTGCGCGAAGCCGCGGCGGCGCGCGACAGCTTCGAAACCCGGAGGGCAGCCCGTACTACGGCAAGCATGAATCCTATGCTTACCGTTTCCAGACCCCCGATCACGTCATTGTCTTCACCGGCGACACGGGCCCCAGCTCCGGACAAGTGGTCGTTGCCAAGGACCTGATGGAGTTTTGACCCCATGGTCGCTCGATTCAATCAATGCCTGTCGATGCGTTGCCCGAGGTGGAACGGTCATCGCGTGCGTTGAGACACAACAGCAGCGCAAGTTCGAACTCTCGTTCAGGCCCTGCTAGCCCATACGGCGCGCACGTTTGCGTCATTCCGACTCAATTGCTTCACAAGGGTTTCCCCTGTGAATAACGGGATGTGACCCGTGCCCTCATGCTTGCTCCTATAGTCCCATCAACTCCTTCATCAGAGAGGAGCCAGATCCATGATGGAGACGACACCCTTGAATATCCCGCCCAAGTCAAGTGGGTACGCGCACATGCAGACCCTGCGCGTCCTGTTCCGCAGCGCATTGATTGGTGCTGCTCTTTTGGCGGCGAGCGCGTCGCATGCTGCACTGGATGTTGGCCGGGCCAAGGCGCTGCTCTCGCAGAATGCATGCCTTGGTTGCCACGCGGTCGAATCACGCGTGGTCGGGCCTGCCTACAAAGACGTGGCGGCCAAATACAAAGGCGGGAATCCCGTTGTCCTCGGTGCGCGCATCAAGTCTGGCGGGGCAGGAAAATGGGGTGAGATTGCCATGCCGCCTCAGGCCCAGTTGTCCGATGCGGATGCCAGGATTCTGGCTGCGTGGATTTTGGCCGGCTGCCCCGATCAATGAGTTTAGCGAGCTGTCTTGCTGTTCGTGGTGACATTGTGAAAACGCGCGTCAGTCCGCCGCATGGCGACAAGCGCTGAACATTCTGGAGGTTACGCCTGTGAAAGTCATTCCCATTTCACATGATCAAGAACCGGGCGCGGCAGCTTCGAAGAAGGAACTGACGCTGACACGTAGAAGCATGCTCAAAGGTACCGGCGTGCTTGTGGGCACGTTGGCCATCGGCAGCCCGCTGGCGTTGCTGGCGCCGTCTACGGTGTGGGCTGTCGAGCTCAAGACGCTGAGCAAGGCCGAGGGCGACACGCTGCTGCAGATGGGGCGTGTACTGTTTCCCCACGCCAAGCTGCCCGACGCCGTTTATGCACTGCTCGTGAAAGACCTGGATGCAAAAGCCGCTCAGGACGCCCAGGCGGCCACGCAGTTGCACGAAGGTATTGCCGCGCTCGATAAGCTGGCTGGCGGCAGTTTCATCAAGGCCAGCGCAAAGAGGCGCCTGGCAGCGGTCAAGTCCATGGAAGGCAAGCCCTTCTTCAACACGGTTCGAGGCCAGTGCGTGACCTCGCTCTACGACAACGAAATGGCGTTTGCCACGTTCGGCTACCCGGGATCGGCGTGGGAAAAGGGGGGCTATATCACTCGCGGCTTCCAGGATCTGAAGTGGTTGCCAGCGCCCCCGGTGGAAGCGAGTCCGCCGCCTTTTCTGGGCTGATACGCGTCGCAACAACCCTCCGCTTCAAGCCCGTTAAGTGCTCGACGCAGAGCCGAGCCCGTTGACTGGAGCGAGACAAAAATGCCGGCGGCATGCTGGTGCGCAATACAGGAGACATGTATGGCAACGTTTGATTTCAGCGATGACTCGGTCGTCGTGATCATCGGTTCTGGTGCCGGCGGCGGCACGCTGGCCAACGAGCTGTGCCAGAAAGGCATCAAGGTCGTCGTGCTGGAAGCGGGCGGCAAGCAGTCGAATGCCAGCTTCATCAATGATGAATGGAAGGCCTTCAGCCAACTGGCTTGGCTCGACAAGCGCACGACCTCCGGAAGCTGGCGCATTGCCAAGGATTTTGCGGAACTCCCTGCCTGGATCTGCAAGACGGTTGGAGGTACAAGCACGCACTGGGCCGGCGCTTCTCTGCGCTTCCAGGAGCATGAATTTCAAGCCCGGACGCTGTACGGCGACCTCAAGGGAGCGAATCTGCTGGATTGGCCTCTCACGCTCAAGGAGCTGGAGCCGTATTACGCCAAGGCCGAAGACAAGATGGGCGTCACGCGCACCAATGGCATCCCGGGCCTGCCGGGCAACAACAACTTCAAGGTGATGTACAACGGCGCCACCCGGCTCGGCTATAAGGAAGTGCACACCGGCAACATGGCCATCAACAGCAAGCCGCGCAAGGGTCGCGCACGCTGCATGCAGCTCGGCTTCTGCTTCGAGGGCTGCAAGAGCGGCGCCAAATGGTCGACCCTGTACACCGAGTTGCCCGAAGCAGACGCTACCGGCAATTTCGAGTTGCGCACGCAGGCGCATGTCACCCGCATCGAACACGATGACAAGGGGCGCGTGAATGCCGTCATCTATATGGACAAGGACGGCAAGGAACAGCGGCAAAAGGCGCGCATCGTCTGCGTGGCGGGGAACTCCATCGAAACACCGCGTCTGCTGCTGCTATCCGCTTCGAACATGTTCAAGGACGGTCTGGCCAATTCGTCGGGTCAGGTCGGCCGCAATTACATGCGCCATATGACCGGGTCGGTTTATGCGGCATTCAAGGAGCCTGTGCACATGTACCGCGGCACGACCATGGCCGGCATTGTGCGTGACGAGGCTCGCCACGATACCCGTCGTGGGTTCGTCGGCGGTTACGAACTCGAAACGCTGTCGCTGGGTATTCCGTTCATGGCAGCCTTTCTGAATCCGGGGGGGTGGGGTTCCGACTTCGCGTGGTGGATGGATCACTATACGAATTTGGCGGGCATGTGGCTCGTCGGTGAAGACATGCCGCGTGAGACGAACCGCGTTACGCTCAATACGAACGTCAAGGATCAATGGGGCAACTACGTGCCGAATGTGCACTTCGATGATCACGAAAACGACATCGCCATGCGCAAACACGCCTACACCCAGGCCGAGCGCATCTACGGCGCAGTCGGAGCGATCAAGACGTTCCGCACGCCGCCGTATCCGTCGACCCATAATCTGGGTACCGCCCGCATGAGCGCCCGCCCGCAGGATGGCGTCTGCAATAAATGGGGGCAGACACATGACATCGCGAATCTGTTCATCAGCGACGGCAGCCAGTTCACCACGGGCGGCTCGGAAAACCCGACATTGACCATCGTCACGCTCGCTATCCGGCAGGCTGACTACATTGCCAAGCAGATGTCGCAACGTTCGATCTGAGTGCCGCAGCGTCGGTTGACCCTCTGCAGGAGACTGCGATGTGTGAATTCTTCGTCACCGCTGATCCCATTCTTTATGAGTCGCGTACGCGCTCCGTGCGCATTCATGGGGTACACACCAGCATCCGGCTGGAAAACTTTGTCTGGGATACCTTGGCGATCCTCGCCGCGGATGAAAACATGACCACCAACGCGCTGATCGTCCAGTTTCACGACGAGATCCTGCATCACCGGGGCGACGTTCAGAATTTCACGTCCTTCCTGCGGGTGACCTGCCTGCGCTACCTTCGTCGTAAATGCGACCTGCTCGAAGCTGCACGGCAGGCTGAGGGGGTGATGCAGGCACAGATGGCACCGCAGAAGAGAACACTACAGACTACCCACTGAAACATGGCCAAGCTCATCCATACGATGATCCGCGTGCGCGACCTGGACGCGTCGCTGAAGTTTTACCGCGAGGTACTGGACCTGACGCCCTCGCATACGCTCGATTTTCCGGACTTCGGGCTCGTCTACCTGCGCAATGCAGAGAACGATGTTGAACTGGAACTGACTTTGAACAAGGGCCGCCAGGAGCCCTACACCCACGGCGACGGCTATGGCCATGTGGCCGTGGTTGTCGACGATGTGGCCAGCAAGCATGCCGAATTGCTCAGGGCGGGCTACGAGCCGCTGGCGGTCAAGGAATTCAAGGCAAACGATGCGTTGCTAGCCCGCTTCTTCTTCATCCAGGATCCGGACGGCTACAAGATCGAGGTGCTTGAGCGCCTCGGTCACTATCGCTGAGCGGTGCCATCGCGCGGGCATGGCTCAGCGTGCCTGATCTGATCTGATCTGATATTGGAAGCAACGCGCCATGATTCCTCACCTCTTCACCGCGTTCTCGGGCCCGCTTTCGGCTGTCACCAAGGATAGTCAGCCGCTTAGCCGCGTCATCATCCAGGAAGGGGTGCCGTCGAGGGAGCGATTGCACGGCGCCGCGGCCGAACCTGTTGTCTACATGATCGGGCAGCACGTCGTGGGCGGTTTTTATCGGGCCAACGCCGGCAGGGGCGTGGACGAGCATCTGAATGCGCCGGGGGCGGTGTTTTCGCCCATGCTGCCGGTCGATCAATCCTCGCAATCGCGCTCGCTCTCGTTGCGCACTACGGATGAAGAGCCCAACCGCTTCTATCTATACGGAGTCGTCGGTCAACTGGCCGCGCTGGCGGCGAGCGATGAACTCAAGGCCGCGCAAGCCGAGGCGCCGTCGGCGCTGGAATTTGCCTGAAGGCTGGCTCCCCATGTTGACACTTCGACCGTTACCGGCGTTCGCTGACAACTACATTTGGGTATTGCATGATGAGCGACACGCTTGGGTCGTGGATCCTGGGGAGTCTGCACAAGTGCTCGACTATCTGCAGAAGCACGGTCTGGTTCTGCAGGGAATACTTCTGACGCACCATCACTCCGACCATGTCGGCGGAGTGCAGGCGCTGCGCCAGCAAACCGGTGCTGCTGTCTACGGTCCGGCGGGCGAGCCGATTCCCGAGCCTGCGCGCCGGCTGAGGCAGGGCGATCGGGTGGATGTCTTGGAACAGCAGTTTGAGGTGATCGATGTGCCGGGACATACCGCCGGCCACATCGCTTATTTCAGTGCTGCCTGCCCCGATCGACCGCTCTTGTTTTGCGGGGACACGCTGTTTTCGGGAGGCTGCGGAAGGTTGTTCGAGGGCACACCGGAGCAGATGCTGGCATCTCTCGATACGCTCGCGGCCTTGCCGGCGCAGACGCAAGTGTGTCCCGCGCATGAATACACGCTAGCCAACCTGCGGTTCGCGCAGACGGTCGAACCATCTAACGAAGCTCTGGCCCGCCACGTGCGCTATTGCGAGATGTTGCGCGCGCAAGGATTGCCGACGCTACCGAGCCGCCTTGGGCTCGAGCGTCAGATCAACCCGTTCCTTCGCTCGCGCGAACCCAGCGTGCGGCAGTCGCTCAGTCCGTTGCCGTCAGCCAGTCTTGGCGATGTGCACGTCTTTGCCGCGCTTCGCGAATGGAAAAACAACTTTCAATGATCGCGCGCTGAGCGTGGCGCATCGGGTCGTTACGTGTCACAGGGTTCTGCTCGCCCCCTGCGCAGGCGCTTCTGTGGCGATACGACGGCGGCGAGGAACGCGTTCAGCAGGCTATAGGGTTGGGGAGTCACGTAGCGGTGACCTCGGATCGCTTGTCGGTGCGTCGCCAAGCGCCCGCATCAGGCCATCGACCTGGCCACACCGATCACACGCTACCAGCCCAGCCCGCGGCCGTATCCGTCTACGCTGGCACCGATCGAGTACAGCCCGCAGGACATCGTCCTCAACGTCGGATGGAATGGAGAGCTACGCTTGAAGAGCCGCTGCTTCAGGCTCTCCAGCGACTTGCACGGCTTGCCGGTAGCGTTGCGCCCTGACCCGACACAAAGTGATCAGTTCGATCTTTACTTCGTTCACCAACACCTTGGCCGTATCGATCTGAAACTGCCCGACGACTGCTGACAGGTGTCAACCATGTCCTCGCACACCTGTCACCTATGTCTCCGGTCCGTACAGCGGGGCTTTGTCGTGTAAGCGTTCTTGGCGGTACCGTGGAGCGAGTTTTCGTGGGTTTGGGACCGCCATTCTCAGAGTGCCAGTGCGGCGGCGTACCGATAGCCAGTTTTGCTGCTGATGTCGGCGCTGAATCAGGCGGAGATGAACCCGGGCAACTGGGCCCAGTCGATGGGCAAGGGTACGTTTTGCACGTGGGCATCGGAGGTCAGAGCCGGCGGTTGGGCACCATCCAACATCGCCCGCACAAGGTCAGGCGCCGGGAAGGTCCGGCAGATGACGCGCGTCGCAAAGTAGCGAGTAGCGCCCTCTACCTCTGCAATGGCGGCGATGGACGTGACCCTTCCGGCGTCTAACGCGGCCACGGCGGATTGGCCATTCGGTACCCAGTCTGCTGATAGGCGGCATCTCCCGACGCGCCTTGGATGGCGTCCCCGATCATGGGGTCGTCTTCCACAAGCGATACCCGCATGCATCCACCGGCCATTGCCTCCGTCAATGGGCAACCCGAGCTGCGCGTTGCCTGAAGAGCAGCATGCCGGTCAGGATAAAGGCAAGCAGTGCGGCCGACGCGGAGTAGCGGCTCAAAGCGAGCCCACCAGCGCTGTGCGGTTTGTCGAGAAAGTCGCCAACCACGGCGCCCAAGGGGCGTGTCAGGATGAACGCGGCCCAGAACAGCAGTGTGCGGGAAGCGCGGGTCCAGTAGTAGGCGGCGATGATGAGCGCAAGCAGCGCCCCGAAGACCACGGCCGCCCCTGTGTACCCCAAGCCCGCCGTATCTGCCGTCCAATCGCCCAGGGCCGTGCCCAAGGTCTGCGAAAACATGATGGTGACCCAATAGAACGCTTCAGCCTTGGGCGAGTGGACGGTGCTCACCGACACCGACCCCAACGTGCGGTACCAGGCGAAAAGAGAGCCGAGCAGCAGTACCAGCAGCAAGGTGGAGCCGCCTGCATATCCGATACCCAAAGAGCGATCCGCGAAGTCTGCCAGCGTCGTGCCGACCGTGGTCGTGGCGATGATGGTGGTCCAGTAGAGAAGCGGATGAAAGCCCTTGGCTCTTATTTGTGCGGCTACCGACACCAAGAAGACGGCGGCAAAGATGCCGGTGCCCACCAGATAGCCCAGGTTCATCGACATCGAGACAGCATCACCACCGGTTTCGCCCAGTGTGGTGGCCGCAATCTTGAGTAGCCAAAAGGCCAGTGTGACTTCTGGCACTTTGGCCAGAGCGTGCTCTGTTGACGTCTTCATCATGCGTCCTCGCAAATCAAGTCCGACCTTGCAGCGTGTCGAAGGTTTTCAACAAATCGGTCAACGCAGCCTTGCAGTCGGGCTGCTTGGGTGTGTCTGCGCGCAATGCGGCCAGCGCACGGTCAATGGCCTTATCCAGTACGTGCCAATCATTGGCCGCCCGAGGCTTCAGGCCGGCTTCCGCCGCGTCCCAAGAAACCTCCAGATCTTTGATGCGTGCTTTTGCGGACGCCAGATCACCCTTGTCCACGAGGTTGGCAACATCCGTTGCGATGCTGCGAAACGCCGATAGATCACCAAGCTTCGACGCGGTTTTGGATTGGGGCGGTGATGCGGTTTGAGTCGATGTGCCCGGCACTGTCCCAGTTGCGGCTTGAGCCTCCGGTTTGGAGCAACCGGTGGCGATGCTCAGAAACAAGATGGCCGAGACTGTGGCAGTCGCCCGAACGAGTGTGTGTTGATCGAACATGGGGGTTCTCCTAAAAAACGAAGCGCTATTCGGTGGCCTCTACAGCTCGGCTTCTACCCATGCCGAACTGTTCACCCGCCACCAGTAAGACAATCACCGTGAGGAACAGGGCACTGGTCCACATGGCGCCCATGCCGAGACCGCCGTAGGTTTTTGCTTGAGTGAGCAAGTCGCCGAGCGCCGCGCCGAAGGGTCGGGTCAGGATGTACGCGATCCAGAACGTGAGCACGGCGTTGCCACCGATACGCCAGGCGGCGTACGTGACGCCGAGCAACGTGCCGAACACCACGGCTCCCCACGTGAAGCCAAGGCCCAGCGCTTCCGTCGCCAAATCGCCCGCCGCGGTTCCCAGCGCAAACGTACAGAGGATGGCGGCCCAATAGAACAGCTCCCGACGACGCGTGACGATCGAGTGGATCGAGAGCGTTCGTTCGACGCGATACCAGACGAAGAAGATGGCAGCGAGCAGCAGGGCAAACGCGGTGGTGCTGGTGTAAAGGCTGATACCCAACCCATCCGTCAACAGATCCGTGATCTGCGTGCCGACCACGCTGACCAGGACGACCGTGAGCCAGTAGATCGACGGGATATAGCGGCGAGACCGCAGCTGCGCAAACAAGGCAACTGCCAACAATACGGCCATCACGGCTCGTGTTGCGGCTTGGCCCCACCCGGCATTCACGGCCAGGAAATCGGCTCCCGTCTCGCCCACCGTCGTGGACATGATCTTGACGATCCAAAACGACAGTGCAATCTCGGGCACCTTGTTCCATGCGTCACTTACCTGCCACCGATTCATGATGTGTCCTCGCTTTAGTGGGAACCTGAGGGCAGTTTGGTCGAGCGGACTTAGCCTCGACATAGACCCAGGGTTGCCGTACGCAATCAGTCTTGCTTGTCGTGAACGTCGTCGTGATCGGCCTTGTCCTCGACAGCGGAAATGACCGTGCCCTTGTCGGCATCGATCCGAACGTCGAAGACTTTGGCTCCGCTCACAACTTCCACGTCGTACACCCAGCCCTGTTTCGACTGCTCGTATTCGGCGCGTGACGCCTTGCCATTGGCGTGCTGCTCTGCAGCCGCGACAGCTTGAGTCAGCGGGATCTTTGCTTGTGTGACAGCGAGGGCGTCGTTTTGAATGTGGGCTTTGGCGGCGTAGGCGGCCGCGCCCGTCATCGCGATGGCAATGGCGAGGAGGGAAAGCTTGGTGTAGCGGTACATGGTGCTTCTCCTGACATGCGCGCGGAGGTGCGCAATGGAGAAGCTACGCAGGCAGACTTAGGCGGCACTGAGACGATGCGAAATTCCCAGGGCCAAGCCGGCTCACCTGCTTCAGGCTCTGGGTACTGCTCGAACACGCGCCTCCGCTCGGCGCTGAGGCAGATCCACCCTGAATCGATTGGCAGGGAACCAGCTGAGACAGGCCCGCCCCAGACTCACCGCTCCGCCAGCCCCGCCAGCAGTAGCAAAAGCCCCTTGGCTTTACGGCCAAGGGGCTTTTTGTTTGGCGCTTCGATCACCTAGTCAAAAAGCATCGACGCGAAGGCTACGCCACGCGGTTGGCTGCCTGTGCCAGCATGTTTTCGATCTGCTGGTCTTTCTCCTCCCAGAGTTCGGTGAGCCAGCGGTGAAAATCGCTGCGAAAGGCTGAGTCGGTGCTGTAGTCGTGCGTGCAGAAATCCGGCGGGATCGGCAGCTCGCGGATATGCACCATCACCCGGCCGGCGTGGCCGGAGGCCAGTTGCCAGAAGCTCGGTGTGCCGTCCGGATAGGCGATGCTGATATCGAGCAGCGACTGGAACCTTCCGCCCATGGCGTTGAGCGTCAGGGCCAGGGCGCCGGCCTTCGGCTTGAGCAGATGACGATAGGGGGACGACTGCGTCCGGTGCTTTGCCGGGGTGTACCGCGTGCCTTCGGCAAAGTTCATGACGCTGGTCGGCACGTGCGCGAACTTGGCACAGGCGCGACGCGTGGTTTCGCGATCTTGATTGCGCAGCTCGGGGTGCTTGCGCAGCGCTGCCTTGGAGTGCCGCCGCATGAACGGAAAATCCAGCGCCCACCAGGCCAGGCCGATGACCGGCACGTAGATCAGCTGTTGCTTGAGGAAGAACTTGAGCAGTGGGATGCGCCGGTCCAACACCCGCTGCAACACGAAGATGTCCACCCAAGATCGATGGTTGCAATTGACGAGGTACCAACCCGCGTAGCGCAGGTTGTCGGCGCCTTCCACGCTCCACGGCTCACGTTGCAGCACGCCGATCCAGGCATTGTTGCAACCGATCCAGCGCGTTGCGACCCAGTTGAGCATTGGGTCGATCCGGCGGCGGACGGCCACTGCCGGCACCAGCAGCTTGAACGCTGACAGCGTGAACAGCGGCACGCTCCAGAACAGCGTGTTCAAGGCAAGCAGGATTGAGCTAAATGTGCCCAGTAAAAAGGCAGGCAGGACGCGGATCAAGGCACCTCCAATGAGTACCCGCCGGGTGGCCTGGGCGGGCAGGAATCGTGATGTTGAGGATACGTCAGCGTAGCGCGGATCGCCTGCCCAGACCATGCGCTGCGTCAGGATTCGTGCGTCGTCTTCGCATCCGAGGGACGAAAAAAAAACTTGGTGTTGGCCAAGGGTTTTTTCTGCTCAGGTACGGCTCAGAACGAATGCTTCAGCCCCACACCCGCCAGCACTGTCTTCGCGCCCGGCGCCGTACCGCCCGCAACGATGGAAGTCTTGAGACTTTCCAGCGGGTCCACCGTGCCCACTGCGCCCGCATTGACGTACACAAGTTGCGCGTAAAGCGTGGTGCGTTTGGAGAAGGCGTAGTCGTTGCTCAGCACGACCGACTTGGTAGAGCTGTCGTGGGTGCTGCTTTCGTACTTGCTGTAGTAGCCCGCCAGCGTGGCGGTATTGGCGGGGCTCCACTTGTAGTCGAGCCCGGCACCGATCGATTTGACGTCTGACACACGTTGGCCGGTCGGCGCGTTATTGGTGACGCCGATGTAGTTCACGCGGCCCGTAAAGGCGCCGAACGGTACGGCCACACCTGCGCTCCACAGGCGGCTGAGGGTCTCGCCCGTGCCGCTGTCCGCCGTCGACTGATAGCCGAGGCCAACTGTGGCCGGGCCCGTGTAGGTGGCACCCAGCGAGAGTTCATTGCCGCGCCTGAAGCTGCCGGCAGTCTCTCCAAATGAATACGCAACGCCCAGCCACACGGGGCCGAAGTTGTTGGAGTACTGCAGTGCATTGCCGATGAACACGCCCACGTCGTTGCCGGGGTTGGTGCCCGCGCCCATTGCGTTGCCCGGTGCGGGGAGCTGGTTGTAGGCCCAGCCGTACAGGTTCGAGAACTGCTCCTTGAAGCCGCGCACTTCCGTGCCGATCGTACCGATGAGCGCCGGACTGTACTGGCGCCCAAGCGTGATCGCTCCCCAGTTGCCGCTGAGGCCAACGTTCGCTTGCCGGCGGAACAGCTCGGAGCTGAAGCCGGGGCCGGTGGTGAGCGTGCCGGTGTCGCTGCTGAAATGCCCTTCGAGGTTGAAGTTGGCCTTCAACCCACTGCCCAGGTCTTCCGACCCCTTGAGGCCCCAGATGCTCGGGCTGATGCCGCCTGAATGCACTTCGGTGATGCTGCCGCCGGCCGCACTGCGGTTTTGATACTGGAGGCCGGCATCGACCGTGCCGTAGAGGGTGACCGACGATTGTGCGATGGCGCCACTCGCTGCGCAGCCGAGAGCGGCTGCAATGGCGGTCAGGACGCAGGGTCGAAGGCGTGTGTTTTGCATGTTGTCTCCGTATTGTCGTTGTCTGATGCGTCGTGTGAATCGGCTCGGACGCATGGGGTGTTGGCGCTAAACCCGCGGGGGCGGGCTCAACGTCGGCGGGACTTTGCAATATGCGTACCACGACGTTTGCGGCGCATTGCACGGAGTTGCAGCGCGTTGATTAACGTTTGCGGATACCGGCGGCTGTGCGTGGGATGTAGCGTGGCGGGACAGTTGATGCACCACATGTCTGCCGTCTGTTCAGCCATGGAGCAGCTGCGATCAGGCGCTCGGCGCGCTTTGCATCCAGCGATCTTCGAGTTCGCGCCACGCACGTCCGACGTTCAGCGCATGGCGGGGATGAAAGTTGCGCCAGTCGCGATAGGCGTCGCCCGGGACATACGCGAGCGCGCGGGCTGCGTCGCCGCCGCCTTCAATGGCGCGCGTGACCGTGCTGTCGAGCATGTCGAGATAGGCGAGCGTCGGCCGCAGCATCTGAGCAGGCGTGCCGATGGCGGTGCCGACGACGATGTTGGCGGGCAGTTGCACAAGCGCATGCAATGCTTGGCGCCATCCAGCCAGCGAGCCGTCCTGCAGGTCCGGAATGCGCTGCAGATATGCCAGGCCGCCTGTGCACAGCACCCCGCGCTGCGGCGCGTACAGCACCGTGTCGGATGCGCTATGCGCGGCCGTGCAGACGTGGACTTGCCACGCAGTCTTGCCGGTGTGCAGCCAATCGCCATCGCGCAGTGCCGGTTCCGGATAGACGATCTCCGTTTCATGCATGACGCGCGCACCCAGCATGGCGGTCAGGCGCGCCAGACAGGTTTCGCAACGCTGGCGCATGAGGTCGGCGGTGGCGGCGGAGGCCAGGAAGGCAGGGCGCGGCTGCAGTTGTGCGAAGGCGGCGTTGGCCAGCACATGCTCGGGATGCGCATGCGTGTTGACCACCCAGCGGATGGGTTCGGCCGTGATGTGCCGGATGGCCGCGATCAGGTGGTGTCCCCATCGCGCGTGCGGGCCAGGGTCCACCACGAGCACGCCGTTGCCCGTCGTGTGCACCAGCGTGGGCACGACTTCTCCGGCATTCGCGCGCGAGGCTTCTGCATTCACGGCGCGCGCCGCGTACAGGCCGTCCTGCAGGCGCAACAGCGTGACGCGCGCGGGGGCCGCAGACACCGTCGGGGCCGGACTGATCAGTGTCGTGAGCATGATGCGCATCCAGTGTCGCCGCGCGGGGTCTGGCGCCATGTCAGGGCGCCAGCGCGGCGTTCTCGTAACGTGGGTAGAAGCGGGTCACGTTGCGCACGTACTCCGCGGGCATTCCACCCCACAGCGCGTAGGGCGCGTCTACCGGCATCGCAATCACCTCTGCCAGGTCGCGTCCTTCTGCCGCTGAGCGGCGCATACGCGCGTCGAGCCACTGCAGGTACTGACGTGTCTGCGCGATGGCGTCCGCCTTGCCCAGCGCGGGCCCGTGGCTGGGGATCAACACGCGCGCGCCGCTGTCGGCAACGATCTTCTGCAACCGATCGAGACTGGCCAGCCAATGCGCAATGTTGGCGTGCGGTGTGGTGGGAATCCGGTCTCGAAAGGCAATGCCGCCTGCGAAGACCACACCGCTGGTCCGGTCCACTAACACAAGATCGTCATCGGTATGTCCGTCGAGGCGGATCAGGTCGATGCGATGGTGCCCCATGGTGCGTGTGCCAGGGGTCAATGGCGTGCCGGGCGGTGTCGATACCGTGTTCTGCATCCACGCGCCGCAGATGCGGTAAAGATTGTCGGCGTAGGCCGCGCCCTCGCGTTGCGCACCGGCGATGGTGCCGGGCAGCGCCTGGGCACCGACATCCGCATAGGCCTGGTTGCCGAAAAAATAGTCCGGGTGCAAGTTCAGGTTGAACACCCAGCGCACCGGCGCCGAGGTGACCGTGCGGATGGCCTGGCGTTGCTGCTCGCCGTACAGCATCGACGGCCCCGTGTTGATGACGAGCACCCCATCGCCGGTATCAATGAAGCCGGTGTTGATGATGTTGCAGCCGTTGCGCGCAGAGAAATCCGCGTTGGCGCCTTCGAGCACCCAGATGCCGGGCGCAACCGCGTGCGGTACGAGGTGGTAATCGGGGTTCTGCGCGCGCGCGATGGCTGTCAACATCGCAAGACACAGCAGAAGGCCCAACTGTTGGTGGCGTCGGCTCATCGTGTCACCTGCGCGCGGATGCGGTTGCCGTTGTTGTCGACGCCGGCCACGCTGATGCCGCGTCCAACAGGGCCATCCAGATCGAACGAGAGGATCGGGTTCTCGGCCACCGGCTCGTACAGCGCCAGTTCAAGCATGGGCTGACGCCGGGCATCGAGCAGGTTGAGCTGCTCGATATGGAACGACGGAATGCCCGCCACCAGGCCGGTGTCCATCGGATGCATCACGCGCAGACGGATGCGGCTGCCTGCGCCGTTGAAGCCCGGAAACACGCGCGACTCGACCTGGTTCAGCGTGGTGCTCCAGGTGGCGTTCTGGCGTGTGGCGCCCGGCAGCGTGCAGCCACCGCCGGTGGCATCCACCTGCAAGGTGCCGACATGCCAGACACCGTCCGGCGTACGTGCGGCCACGCGCACCGCAGAGGCCTCCTGCAGCTTGAACCGGAACGACAGCGCCGGGCGTACGTGCATCGGCGCGAATTCGAGCACCTTGCGAATCGGGTTGCGGTCGACCGCGACGACGATGCGCTCCACCTTGCCGAGCGCCGATGCGTCGAACGCAATCGGCACCTGCATCGCGTCTTCCGCAAACGCCGGTCCGGTGATCTTGATGCGGCTGTCGAACGTCGTCCGCGCCGCGCCAAACACCTCCTGCTGAATCGTCGGCCAGAGCGGCGAGCCCGCCGGGTCGACGTTCGTATCGGCGCGGGCCGGCCCGGACAGGTACGCAACGGCCAGCGCAGCAGCGGCAGCATGGAGTGAAGCCGTTCTCATCGTGTGCCTTGGCAGGTTCAGATGAAAGGTCCACGTTGCGAAAGTCATGCCATGCAAGCGGTGTGTCCGCACAAGCGTCCATCGGGTGTTCAGGTGATGAGGCGTTGAGCTTTGCAACACCTGTTGTTCCATTCTGGAACAGTCAGGCCGGCCGATCGGCGTGAACAAGCGATGGGAGTGGATCGAGCATCCACCGCAGGGGATGGCCCGGGTTTTGCAGATGACGACCGGACACAGCGCAGACAACGACGCTGCGGTCATCACTCAAACATCAGGAGACAACCCATGCGTTACGCTCATCCCGGCACTCCCGGCGCCATCGTTTCGTTCAAGCCGCGCTATGGCAATTTCATCGGTGGCGAATTCGTGTCGCCGGTCAAGGGCCAGTACTTCACCAACACGACCCCGGTGACGGGCGAGGTGATCGGCGAGTTCCCGCGCTCGACCGCTGAAGACATCGACCGCGCGCTCGACGCCGCGCACGCCGCCGCTGATGCCTGGGGCCGCACCTCGGTGCAGGACCGCTCGCTGATCCTCCTGAAGATTGCCGACCGCATCGAGCAGAACCTCGAACTGCTGGCCGTGACCGAAACGTGGGACAACGGCAAGCCCGTGCGCGAAACGCTAAATGCCGACATCCCGCTGGCCGTGGACCACTTCCGCTACTTCGCCGGCTGCATCCGCGCGCAGGAAGGCTCCGCTGCCGAGATCAACGAACACACCGTGGCGTATCACATCCACGAGCCGCTGGGCGTGGTTGGCCAGATCATCCCGTGGAATTTCCCGCTGCTGATGGCTGCATGGAAGCTGGCGCCCGCACTGGCTGCCGGCAACTGCGTGGTCCTCAAGCCGGCCGAGCAGACGCCGCTGGGCATCTGCGTGCTGATGGAGCTGATTGGCGATCTGCTGCCGGCGGGCGTGCTCAATGTCGTGCACGGCTACGGCAAGGAAGCCGGCGAGGCACTGGCCACCAGCAAGCGCATCGCCAAGATCGCCTTTACGGGCTCGACGCCGGTCGGCTCGCACATCATGAAGTGCGCGGCCGAAAACATCATTCCGTCAACGGTGGAGCTGGGCGGCAAGTCGCCCAACATCTACTTCGAAGACATCATGCAGGCCGAGCCGAGCTTCATCGAAAAGGCCGCCGAAGGCCTGGTGCTGGGCTTCTTCAACCAGGGCGAGGTGTGCACGTGCCCGTCGCGCGCGCTGGTGCAGGAATCCATCTACAGCCGCTTCATGGATGCGGTGTTGACCAAGGTGGCCGCCATCAAGCGCGGCGACCCGCTCGACACCGACACGATGGTCGGCGCGCAGGCTTCGGAGCAGCAGTTCTACAAGATCCGCAGCTACCTGGAGATCGCGCAGGAAGAAGGCGCCGAATGTCTGGTCGGTGGCGATGTGGAAGTGCTGCCCGGCAATCTGTCGAAGGGCTACTACATCAAGCCGACGCTGCTCAAGGGCGACAACAGCATGCGCGTGTTCCAGGAAGAGATCTTCGGCCCGGTGATTGCCGTGACGACGTTCAAGGACGAAGCGCAAGCCCTGCAGATCGCTAATGACACCGACTTTGGCCTGGGCGCCGGTCTTTGGACGCGCGACATCAACCGCGCGTACCGCGTGGGCCGTGCCATCAAAGCAGGGCGCGTGTGGACGAACTGCTACCACCTGTATCCGGCGCACGCGGCGTTTGGCGGCTACAAGAAATCGGGTGTGGGCCGCGAGACCCACAAGATGATGCTCGACCACTATCAGCAGACCAAGAACCTGCTGGTGAGCTACGACACCAAGCCGCTGGGCTTCTTCTGATGGTGTAGCAGGACGGCTGGCGCCGGGGCATCGCGCCTGTGCGCCAGCCGCTGACCTGCGAGGCAACGACCCCGCAGGCAAACAAGAAGAGGAGACATGGCCGTGTGCCAACCATTTGCCCTGCCGCAACGCGCGCAGGTGTCACCCCCATTGCCGCTGATTCCCTGCCGGGATTAGCCACCGCCACGCCTGTTCTCTGGGATACGTCATTGATACCCGAGACCCGCGAGCGAGAACTTCGGGGAGACACTTCGTGCATTCGCCTATCAGCCGTTCGGAGAAGAGCACCAGCCGTGTGCGCAACGCCGCACCGTGCCTTGCAGGCGGCGTGGCTGCGCTCACTGCCGCGGGGCTTTACTCGCCCGCGTTTGCCGAAGACCAGATCGTGGCGGTGGCATTGCCGACCGCGGAGGTCGTCGGCTCGACCCCGATCGACAGCATTGGCGTGCCGCTGTCGCAGTTTCCTGCCAATGCGCAGCGCGTGAGCGCGAAGGATGCGCGCGAGCAACGCAACTCCAACCTGGCGGACCTGCTCAACGACAACCTGGGTCAGGTGAGCATCAGCAACGGGTCGGGCAATCCGTACCAGAACGACATCAACTATCGCGGGTTTCAAGTGTCGTCGCTGCTGGGCGTGCCGATTGGCGTGTCGGTCTACTTTGATGGCGTGCGGATGAACGAGCCCTTCGGCTCCATCGTGAACTGGGATCTGATTCCCATGAACGCGATGTCCAGCGTCAACATCCTGCCGGGCTCCAACCCGATGTTCGGCCTCAACACACTGGGCGGCGCGCTGGTCGTCAACACCAAGAACGGGAAGGACAACGCCGGCACGTCGATTGAGGCGCTGGGCGGGTCGTTTGGCCGCCGTGCGCTGAGCTTTGAGACCGGTATCGTCGACAAGGCACACAGCACCGATTACTTCGTCGCCGGCAACTTCGACCGGCAGGACGGCTTTCGCGATCACTCGGGTTCGAACGTCAAGCAACTGTATGGAAAAGCGCGGTGGCACGGCAACGACGGCGCTACCCAGCTCGAGCTGTCGGCCGCACTGGCAGATACGTCGCTGAGCGGCACGCAGTCGTTGCCGATGGACATGATGGCGAACCGCAGCGCCGCCTATACGTGGCCCGACACCATCTCAAACCGGATGGCGCTGCTGAACCTGAAGGGCAGCCATTGGTTGAACGACACCAACCAACTGGCCGGCAGCGTCTACTACCGCAAGGCCAGCCTTCACAACGTCAACAGCAACGCACAGCTGGATGACGGCTGCTTCAACGACGACGGCTCGCTGGCAACGACCGCTGCAGGTGGCACCACCACGTACAAATGCGCGAACAAGGCGCCCAACGGCACGGCAGTCAATGCAGTGACCGGCGCGAATGCGCTTGCGCTCGGCTACGGCCGCTGGACCAACGCCATCAATACCAGCGTCGTCGATTCCGCCACGCATGAGGGCACGGTGGGCTCGTCCCTGCAGTGGTCGAACTTCAGCCAACTTGCGGGACACGACAATACGTTCACCTTCGGTGGTGCGTTCGATCATTCGCGCATCACGTATGACCAGACGACCTACCTGGCACGGTTGATCAACTATCAGACGGTGGTGAGCCCGAACCAGACATACGGATTCACCGCCAATGGATCGGCACCGTCGACATCGAACCCGGCGTTGTTCACGGGCAGCAACGTCATCGGCGCGGTCAACCTGTCGTCCAACGTCAACAACTTCAGCCTGTACTTCACCGATACGTTGAGCGTGACGGAAAAGCTGAGCGTGACCGCATCGGGCAGCTTCAACTACACCACGCTCAACCAGGGCGGCGCCAACAACCGGTACCTGAACGAAGACGGCGGCTATTCCTGGACGGACGCCGTATCAGGCGTGTCGTATTACAACCCCGGCTATGTGGACGCCTACCGGTATTCCAACACTGGATCCGGCGCAGCCTCCAACCCGAACGGTGTGCCGGCAGGGGCGGTCGCCGGCCCGCAAACCAACAGCCTGGCCGGCTCTCATCATTACCACCGGTTCAACCCGTCGTTGGGATTCAACTACGACCTCGGGGCCGGTCAGGGCATCTTCGGGAACTACAGCGAATCGATGCGCGCCCCGACCTCGATCGAGTTGTCTTGCGCCGATCCGAACAGCCCGTGCTCGCTGCCGACCGGGTTCAACGGCGATCCCGACCTGAAAGCCGTGGTGGCTAAAACATTCGAGTTCGGCGGCCGCGGCAAGCTGGGCAAGTCGACCTACTGGAGCGCGTCGGTCTACGACTCGCGCCTCAGCAATGACATCCAGTTCATCGCCACGTCAAACACGTACGGCTACTTCGCCAATGTCGGCAAGACGGAGCGACGCGGCTTTGAACTGGGCGCGAGCACGAAGATCGACAAGTGGTCGCTGTCGGCCAACTTTGGTTATGTCGATGCGATCTACAAGTCGGCATTCACCACAGCGAGCGGGCAGCATGTGGTCAGCGGCAACAAGATCCCGGGCATCCCCGCGAAGACGCTCAAGCTCGGCGCGTCGTACGCCTTCAGCCCGAACCTGTCGATGGGCGGGAACGTGATCCTGGTCAGCAAGCAGATCGCGCACGGCAACGAAAGCAATGCCGACCCGAACGGCGAGGTGCCGGGCTACGGCCTCGTCAATCTGAACCTGCATTACAAGCCGACGAAACATCTCGAGATTTCGGCGTACATCAGCAACCTGTTCAACAAGCGCTATTCCACGTACGGCCTGTCGGGCATGCGGAGCATCTACACGTTGGCGAAGCAGCAGTTCATGACGCCGGCACCGCCGCGCGCGATCTGGATTGGCCTGACGTATTCGTTTGGAGGCAAGGCCGCCGGTGCCGATGCGGACTGAGCCGCCCATAAGAGACCATCATGAACGCACTGACCTACTACTTCCGGATCGCCACGTTGCTTTGCGTGGGTTGGGTATTGACCCTCCAGGCGGTTGCCGAGGTGTCGGATCCCGTCGCCTACGTCACGAATCAGGGCGGCGGTGTGACCGTGCTCAATGCACGCACGCTCAAACGGCTCGACGAGATTGCCGTGGGCAAGGATCCGCGCGGCCTCGCTGTCACGCCCGACGGCCGCTGGTTGCTGACGGCCAACCAGGGCAGCGCCGATGTGTCGGTGATTGACACAGGCACACGCAAGGAGATCAAGCGCATCGCAGTCGGCAGGAATGTCGAGTTCATGCGCATCTCGCCCGACGGCCGCCGGGCGTTCGTCACCTACGAGCCTTCGTCGGAAGGCGGGCCGCCGGGCAAGAACGACCGGGCCGTGAAAGACGAGAAGGATGAGAACGATGAAGCCCCCGCCGAAGTCGCGATCATCGACCTCAGCCAGTGGGCCGTGGTCGGCCGCATCAAGGCCGCCCGCGAGACCGAAGCCATCGAATTTTCACCGGACGGAAAGTTGCTGCTGGTGGCCAACGAAGGTGACAACACGGTCGGCGTTTATGAGCTGTCGACGCTCAAGCAGATCCGGCGGGTGGATGTCGCGCCATACGGCAATCGGCCGCGCGGCATCAAGATCGCGCCGGATGGAAAGACCTATGTGGTGACGCTGGAAAACTCGAACAACCTGTTGCTGCTGGATGCCGGTTTCAAGCCGATCCAGACCGTGCCCACTGGGCAGGGGCCATACGGGATCGCGTTTGACCGCGAGGGCCAGTACCTCTGGGTGGCTGCCAGCCGCGCTGATCAGTTGCAGGTGTTCGATGCCCGCACCTTTGCGCAAGTGGCCGCCATTCCGGTCGGCAAGCGTTGCTGGCATTTCAGCTTCACGCCGGGTGATCGGAAGCTGCTGCTTGCCTGCGGCCGCTCGAACACTGTGCAGGTGATCGACCCGCAGAAGCGCGAGGTCGTCGATACGCTCCAAGGCTACAAGTTGCCCTGGGGTGTGGTGACGTATCCAACCTCGGTGGGCAGCCTCGATGCGCCGCGCTGATCGACCCGCCCACGCATCCGCGCCGGCCTACGCGGCCCTGCAGATCGCGTTGCATTGGGTGAGCGCCTCGTTGCTATGCGGCCTGTTCGCGCTGGGCTTCTACATGACCGGTCTGGCCAAGGGCGCACCGGGGAAGGCGGTCTTGGTAAATCTGCATAAATCGCTCGGGCTGACGGCGGCGCTGGTCATCGCGTGGCGCGTGGTGGTGCGCGTCAGCCGTGCTGCGCCACCGTCCATTCCGGGGCTGTACTGCTGGGAGACGGAGCTGGCGCGCATTACGCATCGCCTGCTCTACATGTGCATGGTCGTGATGCCTGTGTCGGGCTATCTCGGGTCTTCGTTCAATCCATACGGAACGCGCTTCTGGGGCGTGCCGCTGCCGCGCTGGGGTTGGGTCGACAGCGCACTGCAGCACATGTTCTACACGGTGCACAGCACGACGGCCGATCTGCTGCTCTGCCTGGTGGTGCTCCACGTTGCCGGGGTGATCAAGCACCAGTGGGTCGATGCGCGGAGGTGCGTGCAACGCATGCTGCCGGGCCAGCGCACGCGCGCGCTGTAAGCCCCCCGTCTTCGCGTGGGCTGCGTTCATTGCGTTGCTCCATTTCGCAACAGAACAAACGATGTGTTGCGGTATGGCACGCAACAACACACTGCAAGTGGCCTGAAACCGCAATTTCACGGCGTTTTTCGATGGCACGGGATTTGCCCTGAGTCCGACCGGTGTGACATCACACTGCCGGACCTGGACCATAAAGAGAGGTAGAGGAGACAAGAATGAGGACACTACGAGTGATTGCACTTGCGGCTGCCATGGCGGCTGCAAGTGTTGCCGTGCACGCGGCAACGCCCCTCGTTACCGATGCCATGATCGAGAACGATGCGAAATCGTCGAACGACGTGCTGACCTGGGGCATGGGTACGCAAGGGCAGCGCTTCTCGACGCTCACCAAGATCAACACGAAGAATGTCAGCCAGCTTGTACCGGCATGGTCGTTCTCGTTTGGCGGTGAGAAGCAGCGCGGTCAGGAATCCCAGCCGCTGATCTACAACGGCAAGATGTTCGTCACGGCGTCGTACTCGCGCATCTATGCGATCGACCTGAAGACCGGCAAGAAGCTGTGGAAGTACGAGCAGCGTCTGCCGGAGGGCATCATGCCCTGCTGCGACGTCGTCAACCGCGGCGCCGCGCTGTACGACAACCTGGTCATCTTCTCCACGCTGGATGCGCAGCTGATCGCGCTCAATCAGGACACCGGCAAGATCGTCTGGAAAGACAAGATCGAGGACTACGCCGCCGGCTATTCAACGACCGCCGCACCGCTGATCGTGAAGGGCATGGTGCTGACGGGCGTGTCGGGTGGCGAGTTTGGCGTGGTCGGCCGTGTGGAAGCGCGCGATGCCAAGACCGGCCAGTTGATCTGGTCGCGTCCGACGGTCGAAGGCCACATGGGCTACAAGTACGACAAGGATGGCAACAAGACCGAGAACGGCATGACGGGCACGCTCAACGCGAGCTGGCCCGGCGAGACGTGGAAGACCGGTGGCGCATCGACGTGGCTGGGCGGCACCTACGACCCGCAGACCAACCTGGTCTACTTCGGCACCGGCAACCCGGGACCGTGGAACAGCCATCTGCGCAAGGGCGACAACCTGTATTCGTCTTCCACGCTGGCCATCGACCCGGACACCGGCAAGATCGTCTGGCACTACCAGAACACCCCGAACGACGGCTGGGATTTCGACGGCGTGAACGAGTTCGTGACGTTCGACATGGACGGCAAGCGCGTCGGCGGCAAGGCTGACCGCAACGGCTTCTTCTACGTGAACGATGCGAAAACTGGCAAGCTGCTCAACGCGTTCCCGTTCGTGAAGGTCAACTGGGCCACCAGCATCGACCTCAAGACCGGCCGCCCGAACTACGCACCCGACCACCGTCCGGGCGATCCGGCCCAGGCCGCGGGTGAAGAGAAGAAGGGCAAGTCGGTGTTTGCCGAGCCCGGCTTCCTGGGCGGCAAGAACCAGATGCCGATGGCATACAGCCCGCAAACCGGGCTGTTCTACGTGCCCGCCAACGAGTGGGGCATGGACATCTGGAACGAACCCGTGAGCTACAAGAAGGGCGCCGCCTACCTGGGAGCTGGCTTTACCATCAAGCCGCTTAATGAGGATTACATCGGCGCACTGCGCGCGATCAATCCGAAGACGGGCAAGATGGAATGGCAGATCACGAACAACGCGCCGCTGTGGGGCGGTGTGATGACGACTGCCGGTGGCCTGGTGTTCTGGGGCACGCCCGAGGGCTATCTGAAGGCGGCCGATGCCAAGACCGGCAAGGAGCTGTGGCAATTCCAGACTGGCAGCGGCATCGTCGCGCCGCCCGTCACCTGGGAAGACAACGGCGAGCAGTTCGTGGCCGTGGTGTCGGGCTGGGGTGGTGCAGTGCCGCTGTGGGGCGGTGAAGTGGCCAAGCGCGTGAACTTCCTGGAGCAGGGCGGTTCGGTTTGGGTGTTCAAGCTGCACAAGAACTGACGTGCGTGGTTGAGCGCTGTGCGCCCTTTGCGGCGCGCAGCCTCTCGCACAGCTTCAAGGAGTTTCAGATCGTGATCATGCGCAATGGAGTGTTCTCGCTGCTGGCCGTAGTGTCTGCAGCAATCGGGGCGGCGCCCGCCCACGCCGCGCCGGACATGCAGGCCCTGGCCGACAAGAGCGGCTGTTTCTCGTGCCACAGCATGCATACCAAGATCGTCGGCCCCGCCTTTGCCGACGTGGCCGCCAAGTACAAGGGCGATGCCGACGCGCCCGCGAGACTGGCGCAGAAAGTGCGCGAAGGCGGCAAGGGTGTGTGGGGCCGCATCCCGATGCCCGCGCACCCCAACCTCAAGGAAGACGAAGCGAAGCAATTGGTGGCCTGGGTGTTGAGTTCAGGCTCCTAGGCTTCTACGTTGCTCGCCAGGGAAAAGGAAGAGGGCCGGCATTGTCCGGCCCTTTCTCTTCTCCAGGATTGCGTTCTATGGTTGCGTGAGCCGGCGCGAATTGGCATCGGTCCGGAACACGATGGGGACCTCGCCGGTGCGGGTGTCACGCATCTGTCCGAACCCGTTCATCGCAGCCATCCGGCCTTGCAGCACCACCTTCTGAAGCGCACCGTGATCCGCCGATTTTCCGCACACCGGGTCCGTGCGCGTCGCATCGCCCGTCAACAGATAGGCCTGACAGCGGCAGCCGCCCGCATCTTCTTCGCGCGACTCGCATGACTGGCACGGCTGCGGCATCCAATGCGTGCCGCGAAAGCGCTGAAAGGCGTCGCTGCTTCGCCAGATATCGCTCAGCGGCTGATTGAGCACGTTGGGCAGCTCCAGCCCCGGCAGCATGCGCGCAGAGTGGCAGGGCAACGCAACGCCATCCGGCGCGATGCCGAGGAATGTCGTGCCCCAGCCGTTCATGCACTTCTTCGGGCGCTGCTCAAAGTAGTCCGGCACGACGTAAAGCAATTGGCATCGGCTGCCGATGCGGGTCCGGTAGTCGTTCACGACGGCTTCGGCGTCACGCAGTTGCTCCAGGGTGGGCATCAGCGCCAGGCGGTTTTCCCATGCCCAGCCGTAGTACTGCGTGTTGGCAAGTTCCAGGTATTCGGCGCCGATCTCCAGCGCCATGTCGATGATGGCGCCCACGTGCGGCAGGTTATGCCGGTGCATCACGCAGTTCATCACCATCGGATAACCGTGGGCCTTGATCAGATCCGCCACCTGGCGCTTCAGGTCAAATGTGCGCGTGCTCGACAGAAAGTCGTTCAGCTCCCGCGTGGAGTCCTGGAACGACAGCTGGATATGGTCGAGCCCCGCTGCGCGCAATGCGCCAAGCCGCGCATCGGTCAAGCCCACCCCAGATGTCACGAGGTTCACGTAGAACCCGAGCCCATGCGCATGCGCAACCAGGGTTTCAAGATCCTTGCGCAACAGCGGCTCGCCGCCCGACAGGCCGAGCTGCACCGCCCCCAGCGCCCGCGCCTGGGTGAACACATCGCACCACTGTTCGGTGGTGAGTTCCTGATCGTGCCGCGTGTAGTCGACCGGGTTGGAGCAGAAGGCGCAATGCAGCGGGCAGCGATAGGTCAGCTCGGCCAGCAGCCAGAGCGGCGGACCGGGCATCGGCGTAGCTGCCGGCGCGAGCAGCGAATCGGCCTCAAACGAGCCAGCCGCGTTCAAGAGCATGTTTGACAAAGGCGTGGACCTCCGGAGCGATGCCCTGCACGCCAAAGGCGGATTGCAGGTCGTCGATCAGCATGTCGAGGGTATGGGCACCGTCGCAGCGCTGCAGGATCGCGGCGGCGCTGTCATTGAGCGTGACCATGCCTTCGGGGTACAGCAGCACCCAGCTTTGCTGCATGTCTTCCCATTGCAGCCGGAAGGTCCGGTGCAGCGTGGGGTGGGCCGGATCAGACAAGGGAGGGCTCATGTGCGTGGGCCTGTTGGATGGCATCGAGCATCGACCAGAGGATGTCGAGCTTGAACTGCAGGATGTCCAGCGCACGCAGTTGCTGCTCCGGCGTGCGGAAGTAGTCGAGTGTCACGCGCAGGCCGTGCTCGACGTCGCGCGAGGCCAGCGGAATGCGCGAGCGGAAGTACGCCAGCCCCTCCGGCTGCACCCACGGATAGTGCTCGGGCCAGCCGGCCAGTCGTTCCTTGTGAATGTCCGGCGCGAACATCTCCGTGAGCGAGGAGCACACTGCTTCCTGCCACGGCGCGCGGCGCGCAAAGTTCACATACGCATCCACCGCAAAGCGCACGCCCGGCAGCAGATGCCGGTGAGACCACAGCGCGTCGCGCGTCAGGCCCACGGCAACGCCTAAGCGCACCCAGCTCTCGATGCCGCCCGGCTGCGCATCGTCGCCGTCGTGGTCGTGGATGCGGACGATCCACTCGCGGCGCGTTGCCCGGTCGGGGCAGTTGGACAGGATGGCCGCATCCTTGAGCGGGATGTTGACCTGGTAGTAGAAACGGTTCGCAACCCACGTGCGGATTTCCTCCGGCGTGCATTCGCCAGCGCGCATGCGCAGGTTGAACGGATGATGAATGTGATAGCCCGCCTGCTTCGCGCGCAGCCGTGCTTCGAACTCTTCGGCCGTCCAGGCAACAGGATGTGTCATAGCGAGATTTCCATGCCGTCGTAAGCCACCTCGATGCCGTGTGCTTCCAACTCCCGGCGCTGCGGCGAGTCTTCATCGAGGATCGGGTTGGTGTTGTTGATATGGATCAGCACCTTGCGCGTGGCCGGCAGCTGGTCGAGCACGTCGATCATGCCGCCGGGGCCGGATTGCGCGAGGTGGCCCATGTCTGCTGCCGTCTTGGTGGAAAAACCGAGGGCGAGCATCTCGTCGTTGCGCCAGCAGGTGCCGTCCACCAGCACCACGTCGGCCGCGCCCATTTCGTCGAGCACATGGGGTTCGACACGGGCGAGACCCGGCGCGTAGAATGCACGCCGGCCGCTCTTGCGATCGACGATGCGCAGGCCGATGTTGTCGCCCACGCGGCGCGCGTTGCGGCTGGGCGAGTAGGGCGGCGCCTTGCTCTCCAGCGGGATCGCCGTCAACGCCACGTCGTCGAGCGGGGGCACCGAGAACGCCGTGCCGTCCAGCGCGAGCGCGCGCGTGTCGAGACCGCAGTAGTGCGACAGCATGCGGGTGAGCGGGAAGGCGGTGGACAGATCGCTGATGACCGCTGCGCTGGCATAGACGGGCAGCGCTTGCCGATGTTCACGCAGCATCAAGAGGCCCGTCACATGGTCGATCTGCGCATCCATCAGCACGACGCCCACGATGCCCGTATCACGCGGCGTGCGTGCCGGTTGCAGCGCTGGCGAACTGCGCAGTTGCGCGAGGATGTCCGGCGAGGCGTTCACCACGAGCCAGTTGTGTTGGCCGTCGCCGAGTGCGATGGACGACTGCGTGCGCGGCGTGGCGCGCACGGTGCCGCGCCGCACACCGTCGCAGTTGCGACAGTTGCAATTCCACTGTGGGAAACCGCCGCCGGCGGCCGAGCCGAGAACCCTGAGTATGGTCATGATGCAAATCCAACGTGTCGGGGCGGATTGAGCAAGAAGTCGGCCAGGGGATGGCGGGAAGGCACGCGCGCCTCCAGGCGGAAAAAAGCCCGCCGTGAAGAACCGGCGGGCTCGTGGAGCCTTGCGTGCTCAGCCGCGCAGTGTCAGCGGTTGGCGATGTACATGGTGATCTCGAACCCGAGTCGCAGTTCGGTGTAGGCGGGGGTCGTCCAGTTCATGTCTCCTCCTTGAGGGTTGGCATAGTTAGTGAATGCACAGCGTTGTTCAGCGGCTGCACAGGCGTTTGCCGAACGCAGCCGCATCGTCATCAAGGCAACATCCATGCCCACCTCCGACTGGCCAACCACATCCGCCCGCTTTCACCTGCGCACGCCGGACGGCCACTGCCTGCATGTGCGCCAATGCGGGCCTGACAGCGGAGAACCGTGGCTGGTGCTGCATGGCGGCCCGGGCAGCGGCTGCGCGCCTTCGATGGCTGCGTGGTTCGATCCGCTGCGGCATCGCGCCGTGCTGCCGGACCAGCGCGGTGCCGGGCGCTCGCGACCCGCCGGCACGCTACGGCGCAATACGGTGACGGCGCTGCTGGCCGATCTGGAGCAACTACGCATTGCGCTCGGCATTGCGCGCTGGGGCGTGGTCGGTGGGTCATGGGGCGCAGCGCTGGCGTTGGCCTATGCCGATCGCTTTCCCCATGCCGTATCGGCGCTGGTGCTGCGCGGCACCTTCCTGACCGGTTTCGACGATGTGCAGTCGTTGTTCAACGCGCGCGGCGCCGGTCGTGATCTCTTGCGAGGCGTCGGTGGGCGAGGTGAGGGTTTTCCTGCGGCCCGTGGTCGCCTTCGCGTTGCAACAGACATGTTGCAGCCTGGTACAACTGTTCAGAAATTGAACATTGCCACGGCATGGCAGCGTGGGGAACATCGGCTGTTGGGCCTGCGGCCGCTGGCACGTCGCCAAACCTGGCAGCAGCGCATGGCCCTCGTGCGCAAGTACCAGTTGCAGGCGCATTACCTGCATCGGCGAGCAGGGCTGGGGAAGGCAGCGTTGCTGCGGGCGGCCACGCGCATCGGGGCGAGGGGTTTGCCGGTGACGCTGCTGCATGGGCGGGAAGACAAGGTTTGCCGGCCCGGCAATGCGCTGCGGTTGTCTGTAGCGATCCCGCATGCGCGGTTGGTGTGGGTGCCGGGTGGGCACCTGGCGGTGGGTGAGATGGCGAAAGCGCTGGGCGCCGCCATCCGTGCGTCGGCGTGGTCAGTCGGTGTCTGAAGGCAAGCCGCCGGCCTCGTCGATCCGGCGGTAGATTGTGTTGCGCGAAATGCCGAGCGCTTTCGCAGCGGCGGAAATATTGCCGTTGTGCGCCTGCACGGCCGCCATGATCGTCATGCTTTCCACATCGGCAAGCCGCTTGGGCTGCGTGCCGCCCACGTTTTGAGTGACAGGCGGTACAGCCGCTGCCGATGCCACCGCATTGTCCGGAGACGGCTGGTCGCCATGACGCGCCTGCCAGTCTTCAAGAAAATCGTCGGGCAGATGGTCTTCGGTGATTTCCGGAGCGCCTTCGGCCATCAGCCGGGCGGTGCGCAGCAGATTGCCGAGCTGGCGAATGTTGCCGGGCCAGTGGTAGCTGCGGAACATCTGCATCACGGCTTCGCTGATGGGGGGCGCGTCGGCCTGTTCAAGTTTCAGCAGCTTGTCGGCTACCACGTCGAGGTCGCTGCGCTCGCGCAATGCCGGCAGGCGCACGACCAGACCGTTGAGCCGGTAGTACAGGTCTTCGCGGAACTGGCCGCTGGCCACCATCTCGCGCATGTTGCGGTGAGTGGCGCACACGACCGTCACATCTACCTGGATCAGCTTGTTGCTGCCCAGCGGAGAGACCGCACGCTCTTGCAATGCGCGCAGCAGGCGGGCCTGCAGGTGCAGCGGCATGTCGCCGATCTCGTCGAGGAAGAGCGTGCCGCCGTTGGCCAGCACCATCTTGCCGATGCCGCCCTTCTTGCGCGCGCCGGTAAAGGCGCCTTCTTCGTAGCCGAAGAGTTCAGATTCGATGAGCGCTTCCGGAATCGACGCGCAATTCACGGCGATGAAGGGGCCGGCGTGGCGCGGGCTGTCGGCGTGGATGGCGCGCGCAAGCAGCTCCTTGCCCGTGCCGGTTTCGCCCAGGATCATGACAGGGATATCCTTGCCGATGACCTTGCGCAGCTTGCCAATGACGGTCTGGATCTGCGCGTCGCCGGTGTCCAGCGCCTCCAGGCTGGCCGGCTGCCGGATCGGCTCGATGTAGGCCCGGCGCGGCGCCGCGTCGCGGTCGGTCGAGAGATCAGCGCCAATCGCGCCGCCCACCATGCGGTTGGCCGGCCGCTTCCATTCGACGCGCGCAAACACCTTCACGCCGCTGGGCAGTTGCAACTGCACGATACCTGCCGCTGCGGTGCGTTCGCGGTCGATCAACTGCGACATCGAGAGCCCAAACAGCGACGAAAAGGTATGGGCATGCAGCGCGCGGATCGACAGGCCGAGCTGGAATTCGCCGCTGCGGTTGGCCGACAGGAAGCGCCCCGCCGGCGTGAAGGCCGCAATGCCCTCGACCAGTGTACCGATGAATTCCGGGCGCGAGTGGAAGTGGATGCACACCACGTCCTGGAACGTGTTGGCAAACAAGTGATTCTCGATCATCTGCGCCGACATGCGTACCAGCGCCATGGTGTGCTTGTGGAAACCGCGATGGTCCCCCGTCACATCGAGCGCACCCACGGTGGCGCCGTACGGATCGAAGATCGGCGCACACGAACAGGTGAGGAACTGATTGGCCTGCAGGTAGTGCTCGGAGCCGTGGACCAGCGTGGGTTTAGCCTCGGCCAGCGCCGTGCCGATGGCGTTGGTGCCCCGGCTCGCTTCCGACCACAGCGCGCCCGGTTGAAGGGCCACCTTGCTCGCCTGGGCCAGGAAATCGTCGTCCCCCAGCGAATGCAGGATCAGGCCCGACGTGTCGGTCAGGATCACCATGCTTTGCGTGTTGACGATTTGGCTGTAGAGCGTCTCCATCACGGGGAGCGCGTGCGTGAACAGCGACTGGCTGCGCTCGATCTCGGTTTTCAGCTCGCTGTGCAGGACCGGGCAGAAGTCGGGCGACTCATACGGGCGCAAGCCGTAGGACTTGGATCGCTCGTGGGATTGCGCGATCAGTTCAGGCTGATCGTTCGGGGCGTCACCGAGCGTGGCCGGGGCGTTTTCGGAACCGCGCGGGTCGGCTGCCGCGTGAGGGGTCATGGTGTGTGTCTCCTTAAACCTCGCCCGCAATCTGTGTGCGGGTCGCCCGGATCGCCTGATTTAACCAGGGTGCGAACCGGAAGTGTTGCGCCATGAAGCAAGACCCTTGCCAGGGTGTTGCATTCCTGAGCACCTGTGCCAACCCTCGCATCGGATAACCGGCGCGCTTGGCGGATGCAGGCCGGGTTTGGCGGCAGGTTCGCGCCTTGGTATGGCTCTTGCAGAAATGGCTCCAAAAATCGTTTCAACGACAACTAGGAGACACTCTTGAAAACGCCTCGCAATTTGCTCGCGCTGCTTTCTGCCTGCGCACTTCTGGCCGGCGGATTGCCCGCAGCCGCATCCGCTCACGGCGATGTCACACCGCAGGCCGTAGACACGCACACCTTACCGCAACTCGGCGCCGATTGGCGTCAGGACAATCCATACCGGACGGGCCCCGCCCACGACGAAGCGCTGCGTATCGGCACCTCGGCGTTCAACCAGAACTGTGCGCGCTGCCACGGGCTGGAGGCCATCTCCGGCGGCATCGCCCCCGACCTGCGCAAGCTCGACACCGATTGCATGTCGCTGGCAAGCGCCAAGCAGAAGGAGGCTTGCTACGGCGAGGTGTCGCAGTACTTCACCGCCACAGTCCGCCACGGCCGCACCCGCGATGGCCGCGTCTACATGCCCCCGTTTGAAGGCGTGCTGACCCAGGAAGCGGTCTGGTCGATCAAGACGTATCTGGAATCGCGCCGCGTACAGGAGTAGTAGGTCGGCCTGCCCCCGTTGGCAGCTTTGCGAGCCGATGCTGTCCCTGCCTTCGTGTGCATCGGCTCGCTCATTTTTTCCACCAGGAGATTCTCATGAATGCCCGTATTCGGTTGACCGCGGTTGGGGCTTTCCGTCGCCTTGCCGGCCTCCTGCTTGCTGCGGCAGCCATGATGGTGAGCGCCGCGCCGGCACATGCCGACATGGCGAAGATCCGCCAGAGCGGTACCCTGAAGGTCGCGCTGTACAAGGGCCTGCCGCCGTTCTCCGACAACGTCGGGGGCCAATTCAGCGGCATTGACGTGGCGCTTGCCAATGCGCTTGGCAAGCAGATGGGGCTGTCGGCGTCGTTGCTGCCGTTTGATGCGGATGACGATGGCATGTCGGGCGACCTGCGCAACATGGTCTGGAAGGGGCACTACCTGGGGTATGGCCCGGCCGACGTGATGCTCCATGTGCCGGTTGACCCGAACTTCATTCGCCAGAACGACCAGGTGCTGATATTCGCGCCGTACCTTCGCGAAGGCTATGTGCTGGTGTACGACAGCGACCGCGTCCGCAAGGTCAGCAGTTTCGAAGACCTCGCCGGTCAGGCGACCGGCGCCGAGCAGGGGTCGGGCGGGGCGAGTGCGCTGCTTTCCAGTGCCAACGGCGCGCTGCGCGACAAGGTGAAGATCTATCCGGAGGCCAACGAGGCGCTGCGTGCGCTGTTCTCCGGCCAGATTGCCTCGGCAATGGTGACGCGGGCGCAATATGAAAGTGCGCTGAAGATGCAGAATCAATCTGCCACACGGTTTGTGGCGACCGAACTGCAGTCGCCGCTGCTGCCGGCCCGCGGTTGGGCGATTGGCATGGCCGTCAAGGCGGATCAGCGAGAACTGGCGCAGGCGCTGGAGACCGCGCTCAATGCACTGCGCGCCAGCGGCGAGCTGCAACGCATCTTTGCGCAATACGGCGTGTCGATGGTGGCACCGTAGGCGCCACCGCCCGCGCACGGAGCCGAACGTGTCGACGCACCTGACGCGGGGGCACTGCGGGCGGCTGGCCGCGCCGGCCAGCTCACGCGCTACGCCTTCTCCGCCGCGGCGTGCTTGGAGGGCAGCGCACTCACGTTGTCGTCGAACTGCGAATCTACGGGGATCTTCGAGAAGTGGTGGATCTTGGGCGCGTGCGAGTCGTCGGCCTGCGCGTCGTGCGGGTCGATGAACGACATCGCCGTGCGGCGCCGGAGCATATGCGAGTCGCGCGATTGCGATTCGCGCCACAGCTCGGCCGTGAACTTGAGGCCGGCGCGCAATGCGTGGGCGCTTTCCTGCTTGCCCTTGCGCTGGTCGGACACGCGCTCGATGCCCTTCTTGACGACGTCTTCCAGGAATATGAGACGGGCGCGGTAGTAGTCCGCGTGCATTTGTGCATCCATCACGCGCTGCTCTGCCTGGTACAGCTCCATGCGCAATTCGCTTAGCGCGCGTTCGGCCTGCTTCTCTGGAGAGGGTGCGTGGCTCAAGGCCCAGTTTGCAATCCACCGCAACATGGTCAAGCCCTCCTGTCTTGCGGTGTCCGCCGCCGGTGGGAAGACACCGTTCACTGCCCGTGCATTGATCGGAAGTGATCGCCGCTTTCCAAACAGACTAGCAAAAAAAACAGGGCGATTGCGCTAGTCCACCCGCATACCTGTTGTGAAAAGGAAGCATGGTCCTTTTGGCTGAGAGGCGCGCGGGCCAAGTTCTGGTCTCATAAGCGGATTGCCTCGTGTGCACAGGTTTGCCACGCGAATTTCACCTCCATGCGCAAGCGATTGCGCACATCACCGCGCCCGATTCTGGGCGCGCTGTCAGCGGAACCGGTACGTGAGCGAGGCCATGGCCGTGGTCTGCTGGCGGCGCTGGGTGATCGGACTGTCTGCCGCATCGCCACGCAGCCGTGCCACCGTGAGCGAGCCATTGGCCGTCCACCGGTCATCGAGCCTGCACGTGACGATGGCGTTGAAGTGGATGTCGCGCAGCCCCGCATGCGCGGCAAATACCGGCAGGCCCGAACGCGCGCTCTGCCCATCGTCCACGCCAAAGAACGTACGCATGTACTGACCGTTCGTCCACGACACGCCGGTGCCAAGGCTGAACAGCCAGCGGCCGGCCGGCGCGCTCGCGTAGGCATCGGCGTTGGCGATCAACCCCTGGCGGTTGCCGAGGATGTCCTGCTCCGCATCGGTGGACAGCGTGAGGAACGACACCGTGTACTGCGCGAACGCCTTCGCGCGCACCGTGGCGTTGACATTGCCCAGACCATTCAGGCGCGCGTCGTCATGCGCATGGCGCCACGTCGGGTCGAACTGGAAGTTGCCGCCCACCTGCCATGTGTCGTCGTTGGCGAGGTACACGCCTGCAAAGTCCATCCCCTTGGAAAAGAAGCGATGCCGGTATTCGATCTCCTGATCGATCCACGGAAACACAAAGCTGGATTTCGCGCCCGGATATTTGGGTGACATGTAAATCGCCGGGCCGACAGCGACGCTCCAGTCGCTGTCTTCGGCGTTGTTTTCCGCGTTGGCGGCAGGGGCCGTCTGTGCCTGGGCAGCGCTGATTGACAACGCGCTAACCAAGACCAAGGAAAGACGGAGCAGAAGGCGGAGCGGGGCACGCGAAGGCAGCGGCATGAGCGAACGGAACTGGAGAGAAAAGCGATCGGATGGAACGACGGGCACGCCATTCTAGTGGAACCGCCCGAACGGTTGATGATGGTGCAAACGTTGGCTCATCCCGCCGGCGGGCCGACGTTACATTTGTCATGCAAGCGACACGGGTGGGTCGCCGCGCGGACATACAACGAGGCTAGCGTGACCGGGCCGCCTGATGGCGGCAATCCAGAGGAGAAACCCGTGTCCCCCCAGAAAACTCTTGCTGTTGCCGTGCTTTCCACGCTGGCATGTGGTCTGTCTACACACGCGTACGCCGATGACGATGATGCGCGCCACGCGCACGCCAAGCATGTCCTGCTGATCTCGGTCGATGGCTTGCATCAGTCCGATCTTGACTGGTACGTCGGCAACCATCCGGGTTCCACGCTGGCGCGCCTCGTGCGCCAGGGCGTGAGCTACCGCAATGCGCGCACACCGTTCCCGTCGGACTCGTTTCCGGGCATGGTCGGCCAGGTGACTGGCGGCAACCCCAAGACCACCGGCATCTACTACGACGACGCTTACAGCCGCGGCCTGCTTCCGGCCGGCACGACGGCCGCCAACTGCCACACCACCAAGCCGGGTGCTGAAGTTTTCTATGCCGAGGTCATCGCGAAAGACCCGAACCGCCTCGACAGCGGCCAGGGCATCCCGGGCCTGTATGCCGATCTTTCGAAGATCTCGCAACTGACGGGCCGCGCGCTGGACCTGATCGATCCGGCGCTTCTACCGGTATCGCCCGTCACCTGCGCGCCGGTGTATCCGCACCAGTATCTGAAGGTCAACACGGTATTCGAAGTGGCGCGCAAGCACGGCCTGCATACGGCATGGTCGGACAAGCATGCCGCGTACGAAATCCTCAACGGACCGAGTGGCCAGGGTATCGACGACCTGTTCGCGCCCGAGATCAACAGCTCCGTGACCGACCCGTCGCTGCCGGCCGGGCCCGGCGCCGACTGGACGAAAGACAACACAAACACGCAGCGTTACGACAGCTTCAAGGTGCAGGCCGTGTTGAACTGGCTCAAGGGTCACGACCACGCCGGCAACGGCACGCCGGGCGTGCCTGCCATTCTTGGCATGAACTTCCAGGCTGTGTCGACCGCACAGAAGCTGAACAAGTCGGCGTATTACCCGGACCCATCCAACACTGCCAACAAGGTGTCGGGTGGCCTGGGTGGCTACACCAACAGTGGCACGGTGCCGGGCGTGGTCCTGCAAAGCGCGCTCACCTTCGTCGACAACAAGCTGGGCGAGCTGGTCAAGGCGGCCGACCCATCCAACACGGTGGTGATCGTGTCGGCCAAGCACGGCCAGTCACCTAACAGCCGTGCAGACCTCACCATCATCAACGACGGCGACATGATCGACGCGCTCAACTGCGCATGGGAAAAGTACGCCGCGACGTGCAAGGACGCGACCAAGCCGCATCTCGTTGCGCACGCGATGGACGACGACGGCATTCTGCTGTGGTTGAACGACCGCTCACCGGCCGCACTGCACTTTACGAAGCAGTTCCTGCTGGGCTACTCGGGTACAGGGCTGGGTTCGGATGCGGCGGGCAATGCCGTCGCCAAGCCCTTTACGCAAGCCGGCGCGAGCCGCTTCGTGGTGGGCGAGGAGGTGGCTGACTTCTTTGGCGCGAAGCCCAGCGATGATCGCGTTCCGGATGTCGTCGGTATCGCGCAGCAGGGCACGGTGTGGGCTGGCAGCAAGCTATCGAAGATCGCCGAGCACGGCGGCTTCCGTCCCGAAAATCGCCATGTGCCGATCGTGGTGTGGGGGGCGGGTGTCAACGCTGGCATCGTGGACGAGCGCGTCGATACCAATCAGATCGCGCCGACCATCCTGAGCGAGCTGGGCCTCAAGCCGCATGAACTGCAAGCCGTGCAGATCGAAGGCACGAAGCGTCTGCCGCATCTGCATTGATGCACTGCCAAGCAGACAAAAAAAACGCCGGGAATGTCCCGGCGTTTTTCATGGCGCGACTGCCTTATTGCTTGGCGGGCGCAGCGGCCTTCGGTGCCGAAGCGGCGTCGGTCTTGGCTTCCGACTTGGCTGCAGCCTTGTGGGCCTTCTTGTGAGCGTGCTTCTTCTCGTGCTTGGCTTCAGCCTTCGGTGCCGAAGCGGCATCGGTGGTCGTCGCTGCAGCGGTCGCGGCCGGTGCAGGTGCGGCGGCCGGTGCGGAGGCGGTGCCAGCCGCGAACACGGGGGCTGCGAAGGCACCAGCAACGATCAGAGCGGCCAGGGATTGAGCGACTTTCATGTGAGACTCCTTAATCAGATTCAAGCGGGATGTTGGGACTCCAGATACATGGATCTCGTCCCATTTGCGATCCATGCCTCCAAAAACGCCTGACATTGCGCACGCGCTGACCGCCGTTTGTAAGCGTTCTGCCCACGGTGTAAGCGCGCGTAACAAGGTGGGTTTTGCCGCCTCTGCTGTTGCTTGCGATGGGTTGCGACACATCAAGGCTCCGGCGTGCTCATTGGCGTACCGTCAGGCTTCGGGTGGACAACCGCTGGCGCCTACTCCACACTGCATGGTGATGTGCGGGTCATTCCGGGTCATTCCGATATCGGGCCGCGCATTGACAGCAGGTGCGGGAGCGGATTGGGTCACGCTCCATCCAGTACCGGAACGCGCCATAAACCATTCTCTTCGATAAGGACAACACGATGAACAAGCTCCTGGCTGCCCTTGTGGCTGCAGTCTTCAGCGCCGGCGCATTTGCGCAGGCTTCCGCTCCGGTTGCCCCGGCCCCCGCTGCGCCTGCCGCCGCGCCGGCGCCTGCGGCATCGGCACCGGCCGCAGGCGAGAAGAAGGCTCACCATCACAAGAAGAAAAAGAAACGCGACCACCGTCCGAAGCTGCAGGACAAGAGCGCATACGGCGTGGGCGGCTGATCAGCGGCAGCCTGCCGTTTTTTCTGCACACCAGGCGCCGGCCTCCGAAAAGGGGCCGGCGCTTTGTTTTGGGCGGCCCGGAATAATTCGCGTACAGTCGCTTGACTTAGAGTGCGCTCTAACTTCTAAGCTCCGTTCATGACCACATTCCTGACCATCGCCCAGGTTGCAGAAGCCACCGGCCTGTCGACGCATACGCTGCGCTATTACGAGCGCATCGGCCTGCTCGACAGCGTGCAGCGGCGCGATAACGGCCATCGTGTCTTCCGTGCCGAAGACATGACGTGGCTGGAGTTCCTGCTGCGCCTGCGCGATACCGGCATGCCGATCGCGCAGATGCAGGCGTACGCCGCGCTGCGGCGGCAGGGCGACAGTCTGGACAGTGTGTCGGCGCGCCAACGCCTGCTGGAGTTGCATGCGGCGGCGCTGGAAGCGGAGCTGCGCGCGCGGGCCGAGACGCTGGCCGTGCTGCGCGTCAAACTCGTTGTCTACGACGGCATCCGGGCACGGATTGAAGCCGCGGAAGGCACGGGAGGCGCGGAAGGCGCCAAGGGCTCTGCTTCCTCATCTTCCAAATCGAAGCGCAAGCCAAAACGCCAACCGAACGAGGACGCGCATGACCCCGACCACCCACACCGCACAAGCCGCAAACCACGCCAACCTGCAGGACGATCGCTACGCGCGGGGCTGGCAAAAACTCAAGGAAGTCGATGATGTGGCCGGCGAGCGTGTGGTCGAGGCCTTGGCCGACATTTCGCCCGACCTCGGCCGCTACGTCGTCGAGTTCGGCTTTGGCGACGTCTATAGCCGCCCGGGGCTGACGCTGCGTGAGCGCGAGATCGCCACCATTGCCGCGCTCACGGCGCTGGGCAACGCGGCACCGCAGTTGAAGGTGCACATTGCGGCAGGGCTCAACGTGGGGCTGACACGCCAGGAGATCACCGAGACGATCCTGCAGATGGCGCTATACGCGGGTTTTCCGGCGGCACTCAACGGCATGTTTGCCGCCAAGGAAGTATTTGCCGCTCACGAAGCCGAAGACGTGACCGCTGCCGGCGGGTCGATGCGCCGCGACACCAGCAACTGATCGATCCGGTGGTTGTCGATGTCGAGCACTTCAATATGCAGTGGCCCGATATCGACGGTCTCGCTTTTCTTGGGGATGCGCTTGAGCGCGTAGATGACCAGCCCGGCAAGCGTTTCGACGTGGTGTTCGCCGGGCAGGTCGTCGAGGTCGAAGGCGCGTTTCACGTCGCCCAGCGGCGTGACACCGTCGATCAGGCAGGAGCCGTCATCGCGGCGCACGATCTGCTCGTCTTCGCCCAGGTGCAGGATGTCGCCCATTACCGCGCCGACAATGTCGTCGAGCGTCACCACACCCACCACCAGTCCGTATTCGTTGACCACCGCGCCAAAGCGCTCGTGCATCTCGCGAAAGCGCGTGAGTGCCTGTGACAGGTTGAGCGTGTCCGGCAGTACGAGCAGGTTCTTGTCGTAATGCTTGCTGATGTTGCGGATCACGGCGGAGGACTCTTCCGACAGGATCTGCTGCAGGATGTCCTTGGACGCAATGAAGCCGAGCACCGAGTCGATGTCTTCGCGGCAGACGAGGTATTCCGCGTGCGGCTGCGCGATGATCTTCATCTTGATTGACTCCACCGGCTCGTCCACCGTGAAGTAGATCACCTCGTCGCGCACGGTCATCACAGAGGTGATGGTGCGCGATTCCAGCTCGAACACGTTTTCGATCATCGCCAGCTCGTGCTTGCGCAGCACGCCGGCTTGCGCGCCCGCGCCCACCATGGCGGCGATGTCTTCCGTGGTGATCTGGTCGACGCGGTGCGTCGGTACGCCAAACAGCTTGAGGAACATGTCGGCCGCGCCGTTGAACAGCCATACCACCGGCCGCAACACGCGCAAGCACGACTGCATCGGGCCGATGATCGACATTGCACAGCGCTCGGGGTAAAGCACGGCCAGGCGCTTGGGCAGCAGATCGGCAAATAGAATGAACAGCCCCGTCACGATGACGAAGCCGGCGATGCTGCCGATACGTTCGGCGCGGGCAGCCGGCAGCCAGTCACTCAGCCCCGCGGCCAGCGGCCCCGAGATCTGGCTGTCGCCGATGACACCGGCCAGGATGGCCACCGCGTTTACCCCGATCTGCACCACTGTGAAGAAGTTGCCAGGCATGTCCTTGAGCTGCAGCACGCGCAGGGCGCGGGTGTCGCCGTCGTCGGCCAAGGTTTGCAGACGCGTGCGCCGCGATGCCGTGAGGGCGATTTCGGAAGCGGAAAAAAAGGCGCTGATCAGGATCAGCAGGGCAAGGAGGAGGGCGGACATGATGGCGGGGGCCGTCCGGGCAAGTCGCGTCGTTGCGCAGCGACAACTGCTCGGGCGCGTGAAATGTGGCTTCGGCTGATCATGGTGCAGCCCCAATCGCTTTGTCAAACCACGGCGTGCGCGGGTGATCTCAAACAATTGTTTATGTCCGAGGGGGGTACCCGGTCATCAAAAATGTGGTTTGCCGTGTACCCATGGCATCGGCGATACTTCACCTTCGGACACATTGTCTCGGGATGCCTTGCGGGGCCTGCGTTTGCGGGCGGCAACCGTGAAGAAAAATAGCAGTTCCGAACGGCGGCATCACAGGCGCCGATCTTCAGTGCCGGCGCAGATCGGCCCAATTGATGCACATAGTTGCATAGCGGAGTGCCAGTTCATGTGGGTTCTCAGCCGTTTACAGCGGCGCACCGGGGGGAAACGGGGGAATACGGCAGGGACGATCGCACGGTGGGCTGGGCTTCTTTTGGCCGCCACCGTTTCGATGCCTTGTGTGACGCTTGCTCAACAAGCGCCTGCCACCACCGGCTCCGGGGCGTCAGGGGTAACAGCTTCAGTTTCGGTCAACGCGCCGAACATCGCGTGGTTCTACGGCGACAAACCGCCCGTGGCGCAGTTGCGCGCGTTCGATGCGGTCGTGGTGGAGCCTGACCACGGGTTTGATCCATCGCAGTTCAAGACGCCAAAGACGCAGTGGTACGCCTACGTGAGCGTGGGCGAAGTCACGCCGCAGCGTAGTTGGTACAAGGATCTGCCCAAGACCTGGCTGCTCGGCCGCAACGAGGCGTGGGCGTCGCGCGTGGTGGACCAGACGCAGCCCGAGTGGCCGGCGTTTTATGTCGAACACGTCATCAAGCCGCTGTGGGACAAGGGCTACCGCGGCTTTTTCCTCGATACGCTCGACTCGTATCAGCTGGTGGCCAAGGATGACGCCTCGCGTGCGGCGCAGGAAGCCGGCATGGTGCGGGTCATTCGGGCGATCAAGGCGCGCTATCCGGACGCCAAGCTGATCTTCAACCGCGGGTTTGAGATCCTGCCGCAGGTGCATGACCAAGCGTATGCGGTGGCGTTTGAATCGCTGTATCGAGGCTGGGACCAGGGCGCCAAGCAATACAAGGAAGTGAGCGACGCCGACCGCGCGTGGCTGATGGGCCAGGTCCGCAAGATTCGCGACGAGTACCACCTCCCCGTCATCGCCATCGACTACTGTCCGCCGGCCGACCGGGCCTGTGCGCGCGATACCGCCAAGCGCATCAAGGCGCAGGGCGTGGTGCCGTATGTCACCGATCCGGACTTGTCGACCATTGGTGTAGGGCGCATCGAGGTGTTGCCGCGCAAGGTGTTGATCCTCCAGGATCGTGACCCGCGCACGACCATTGACACCAGCGAGGGCGTGCGCTTCGTGGCCACGCCGCTCAATTTCCTTGGCTACGACGTCGAGTACGCCGACATCAACAAGACGCTGCCCGCTTCTGTACCGCCCGACCGCTACGCCGGCGTGGTGGTGTGGGTGAACACCAGTCCGATCAAGCAGGTGGCGGCGCTGTCGTCTTGGGTACGGCAACGCATTCATGACGGCGTACGTATCGCCTTTCTGAACCAGTTTGGTCTGCCGGTTGACGGCAGCATGGCCGACATGTTCAAGCTGCAGCTTGTGCGTGGCCGTGCCAACGGGCCGCTTTCGGTGGTGTCGCAAGACAGGATGATGGGTTTTGAGATGGCGCCGCAACCGGAGCGCCGTGAAGCCCAGCCGATCAAGGTGAGCGCGAACGGACAGTCGCTGCTGCGGCTGAAGTCGGGCAACTTTGAGTTTGATGCCGCAGCCATTACCGATTGGGGCGGCTATGTACTGAATCCGTACGCGGTGTTCTCGATGGACACCGTTGAGCAGGCGCGCTGGGTGGTCCAGCCGATCGAATTTCTGCGCCGCGCACTTGCGCTGCCTGACATGCCGATCCCCGATGTGACCTCTGAAAACGGCCGCCGGCTCATGCTCGTGCACGTGGACGGCGACGGCTTTGCCTCGCGCGCCGAGTTTCCAGGCCCCGAGTATTCCGGCGAAGTGCTCCTGCAGGACGTCTGGGAGAAGTACCGCATCCCGACAACGCTCTCGGTGATCGAGGGCGAGGTCGGCGCAAGCGGCCTCTACCCGAAGCTGACGCCGCGCCTGGAAGCAATTGCGCGTCAGATGTTTGCGTTGCCGTACGTCGAACTGGGCACGCATACCTATTCGCACCCGTTTGATTGGAGCCGCACGGTGCCCGGCGCTGCGGGAGACCGCGCGAAGGAAGGGCCCGGTGCGGACAAGGGGGGCGGGGACACTGCATTCGCGCTGTCCATCCCGGGATACAAGTTCAGTCTCGACCGCGAGATCTCGGGCTCCATCAACTACATCAACGAGCGCCTGGCACCGCCCGGCAAGCGCGTCAAGATCCTGCAATGGTCAGGCGACTGCCAGCCGCCGGAGATTGCCGTGCGCATGACGTGGGATGCAGGCGTGCTCAACCTGAACGGCGGCGATACCACCATCACGCGCAGCTCGCCATCATGGACGGAGATTGCGCCGCTCGGCATCGACAAGGGGCCCGGGGCTTACCAGGTATTCGCGCCAAACCAGAACGAGAACGTCTATACCAATGACTGGACTGGGCCGTTCTATGGTTTTGATCGGCTGATTGAAACGCTGCAATTGACCGACACGCCGTATCGTTTCAAGCCAATCAACATCTATTACCACATGTATTCGGGCACCAAGCTTGCTTCGCTCAAGGCCTTGAAGAAGGTCTATGACTACGCGCTAGCGCAGCCCGTGTTCCCGATCTATTCGACCGAGTACGTGGCGAAGGTGCTGGACTTCCGCAGCATGGCCATCGCCCGGGAAGTCGGGGATGACAATACCTGGGTGGTGCGTGGTGATGGCGACCTGCGCGAACTGCGCTGGATGGCCCGCGGTACGCCGCGCATGGCGGATGCGCGGGGGGTGGTCGGGTATGACAAGGCGGCGGGCGGTATCTATATCCATCTCGATGATGGAGCCGCACGCTTTACGCTCGCACCTGAAGCAGAATCGGCGAAGCCCGCATACATTGCGGAAGCCGCAGCCTTCGTGCGCAACTTCGCACGAAACGGAAATGCGTTGAGTTTCGAGGCCGGTGGCTACTACAAGCCGTTTGTTCGTCTGGCCAACGCGGGAGCCTGCCGCGTGAAGGTCAATGGCAACCCGGCGGGCACCGCCCGCGCACAAGACAACACCGTACGCGTTGATCTGACAGGAGCTGCAGCGCAAACCGTGACCTACCAACGTATCGATGTGGTCTGCTGACCTGACTCCGCGTGAACGGCTGCTGCCAGCCTGGCTGATCGGTACCCTGGGTGCACTGATCGGGCTTGCGCTCGCCTTGATGTTCCCCCGCGAGCGCCTTGAGGCGCGCTTGCTGGAGGGCGGCAAGGTCGATGCGCTGTCGGTGGCCTACCTGGAAGCCTGGCTGCGCGTGCGTCCGAACGATGGCGAGTTCCTGAGCGTGCTGGCCGCACAGTACGTTCGCACCGGCCGCTTGCCGGAAGCCGAAGCCATGGTTGCTCGCATGCGTGCGCTGCACGACAAGACGCTCGACCGTGAAGCGCTGCTGCTTGACATCGCGATCCGAGAGCAACGCGCATACGCGCTGCAACCGAACGATCCCCAACGCGCCGCCATGCTGCTTGACCTGCGTGGCCTGCTCAAGCAGGCGCTGGACTATCGCTGGACCGCGGCCGAACTGGAGATGCTCGCCGCCAAGTCGCGTGGCTTGGACCAGGGCGCGATTGCTGTCCAGTTCTATCAACGCCTGGCTAAACAGGACGTGGCGCGTGCCGCGCAATGGCAGGCGCGTACTGCCGAGATCGCACTGGGCGTGGGCGAATACCGCGCCGCTGCGGCTGCCAACTTTGCCGCGCAGGCCACAGCCACCTCGCTCGACGAACAGCGCCGCTACTTCATCGCAGGGTTGAAGGCATTGCAGTCCGGCAACCTGCTTGACGATGCCATGACGGAAGCGCAGCGCCGCGTTGGCCCGCTGATCGACGATACCGAAACGCTGCGCTTTCTCACGCGCCTGGCGATGGCATGCAATCGGCCGGATCTGGCAGACCAATACGCGCGCCGCCTGCTGCGGCTGTCCAGGTATCAGGCGCAGGAGCGTGTTGCCTTGGCCTCCGGCGTCGGCCGGCATGACTGGGCATTCGCCGGCCGGCCTGAGCCGTTGCCAAGTCCGGCAGACCTGGTGTTCATGGACGGCCCGGAAGGTCTGGCGCGTCGCCAGCGCTACGCTGCGCGCATTCGCCCGGTGGCTGATAAACAGGACAAGGCTGGCGATGCTGCTTCGTCTGCGCAGCCATCTGGCGCACAGGCGATCGCACGTGGGATTGCGCCATTCAATGCGGAAGATTACGACCTCGCATTCCAGGTTTTCATGGGCAGCGGCAATCTGAACGACGCCATGCGCGTGGCCGAGGCCGCTGTGCGTCAACGCCCCGATCTGAAAATCTGGACCGAACGTGCCGCGCAAGTGGCTGAGTGGAACCGGCAACCGATGGCGGCGCTGAACTACTGGCTGGCGTATGCGCAGTCCACTGGGGATGATGCCGCCTGGCACCATGTGTTGCGTCTGGCGCCCGCGCTCAATGAAGACCACGCCTATCTGGCAGCGTTGCGCTACCAGGCAAGCCGCAACCCGGGCGACATGAAGCTGCTCGACCAGGTTATCGCGGCATACGAGCGCCTGGGCGAACCCGTGCAAGGGCTGGCGTATCTGAACAGCATCGCGCACGGGCCGCATCGGCAAGTGGTGCTGGAGCGCTATGCCAATCTGGCCGAGCGCGCCGGCAAAGATGATCAGGCCTACGACACCTACGCCCGTCTGCAGAAGGAGTTCGGCCCCAACCCGCAGTACGCGCTCAAGCTGGCGAACATCCTGTACGTGCGCGGGCAGTTCGCGCAGGCGCTCTCTGCCATGGAGGTCGCCAGCAAAGTGGCGTCGCCCACCGACGACCTTTACTGGCGGACCTTCGCCCAGCTCGCGCGCCTGAACCAGCGTGACGATCTGTCGCGTGAGGCGTATCGACAGTTGTTGATCGGCGGCAGGGCCGAGCCAGACGATCTGACAACGATGATCGACTTCTACGACGCCAGCCCCATCGATGCTGGCCGCCTGGCTGAACTCGCTTTCCGAAAAGACGGCACGATGGTCCACCTGCAGCAGGCCATCTACTACTACACGCGAGCGCGCGCCTTCCGACGCATCGACGGTTTGCTGGCCTCGCTCACGCCAGAACAACGCAAAGCGGCCGAGCAATCTGCCGGCGTGTTGGGCGCCCGCGCCGAGTATTTCCGCCAGAGCGGCCAGTGGGATGCCGCCATGCGTGACCTGCGGCGCGCTGTCTCGCTGCCTGATGCGGGCAGCGATGTGAAGGCCGCCTTCCTGTGGGGCCTGCTGGATTCCGGGCAGAACGCCGAGCTGAAACGCGCATTGGCGCTTTGGCGTGGCGAGGCCGAAAACGATTCCGCATATTGGGGAGCCTACGCTGCCGCCGGCCTGCAGCTGTTCGACGCCAACCTGGCGCTGCGCTTCCTGGGCCGCCAGAGCAAGTCGATGCAGACCGATCCGCTCTGGCTGCTGGCCTATGCCGACGCTCGCGAAATGGCCGGTCAGGCCGATGCTGCCTGGGCGCTGCGCCGCGAGGCGTGGTGGCTGCTGTGGCGTGCGGAAGATTCGACAGGTAGCGGCAAGACCAAGCTGCCAACGGGCCGCCGCGCAGGCACACGCGTCGCGGTGGGCGATGCCGATGCGGCACCGCTGGAAGAAGATGCCCGTGCGGAATTGCGTGCCCGGCGCGTCTCACTGGCTCAAACCTTTGGCTCTGGCGACCTGTCGCAGCGTCTGCTGATCGAATTGCTGCGCGATGATCGCCGCGCGACGAAGCTGGCCCGCGAAGGTGGCCGCTCGGCGATCGATAAGTCCGAGTTGGGCGATATCGATACGTTGCCGCCCGAGCCGCCGCAGCTTCCCACCGACAAGCGCAAGAACGCCCGCGTGAGCGACCAGCTTGTCTCTGCCGTGGCCAAGGAAGCGGCGCTGGGCTGGGCGCTGTCTCAGGAGGCGAACGATCTGGCGCGCGCGTGGCTGCTGCAGCAGTACACGCGCCGCATGACGCGCCCGGCCTATGCCGAGATTTCCATCGCCCTGGCCGAGCGCGATCTGCAGACGCTCAACCGCTTGCTGGACGACACGCCTGACCGTATTCCGCTCTACAACCGCATCGATGCGAATGTGATGACGGACCGCCTCGGCGAGGCGCAGCGGTTGTCGTTTGAAGGGCTGAGCACCGCGCCCGATGACGAGCAGCTGCACGAACGTGTGCAGGAGACGCTGCTGACCAATGCACAGGCGTTGGAGCCACGCGAGACGTGGTTCAAGCAGGCGCCCCTCACGTACTTCGAGACCAGCGCCGCCGCTGGCATCCGCCTGACCGATCACTACAGCATGCTCGTGCGCGCCACCCAACGGAACCAGCGCTCGACCGACGACACGCAGTTGACCGGCGTGCCTGCGCAGGACCGGCAGGTGGATTGGATCTCGCAGTACCAGACGCAGAACGCGCAGTGGAAGGGCACGGTGGGTTGGCGCCAGGGGCTGGCCTCAATTTACGCGTTCCGGCTGGATGGTCTGCTTGGGCAGGTTGGGCCAGTGGGCACGGAACTGTCGATCGGTCGCAACCAGCCGGCCAATGAAACGCCGCAACTGCGTGTGGGCGGCGTGAAGGATCTTTTTTCGATCGGCAACAATTGGCGGGTGACGCAGAACGAATACGTGCGCGCTCGCGTGGAAGGAAACCGTTTCTACGGGCAGGATCGCTCGTTCCTCGGCAGCGGCATGGTGTTCGATGGCGAAATCGGCCACCGCTTCCGGGTGGAATATCCGGACTACACGGTCCGCGTGGTCGGTACCGTCGCGCGCTACAACGCGACGGGCACGGTCAGCCCCTTGATGGCGCGCCTCCTTCCTTCGGGCGCTGCACTGGACGTCGACCAGATCATGCCGCGTTCGTTCAACCAGTTTGGCATGCTGTTTGGCTTCGGCACGGATTATCTGGACCGCTATACGCGCGCCTGGCGGCCCTTCATGGATGCAGGCATGCTGCATGACAACCGCGAAGGGTGGGGTGTGCAGGCCCAGCTTGGCGTGGCCGGCAGCGTATTCGGCAACGACCACCTGGCGCTGTACATCGAACACCAGTCGATTACGCGCGCGGGTACATCGCCGCTGACGGAGATCGGTCTGCGCTACCGCTGGCTTTACTGACAAGCAAGAACAATGCAACGGGGAAAGAACGACATGAAGCACACAACGGAAGACTCCAGGGAGAACGCGATGACACCCTTGATCAACACGATGAAAGCTGGCCGCCGGCGCTGGCTGGCGCTGGCAGCGGGCGTTGGTGCGGCGCTGGCGTTGTCTGCCTGCGCGGTGGTCGACAGCGCGCGTGCGCCGGCAACCAGTGCGTCGGATGCGTGGGTCGTGCTGCCCATCGTCAACTACACCGAAACGCCGCAGGCGGGCCTGCGTGCCGAGACGATCGCGGCCAGCATCCTCAAGGCGCGCGGCTTCTCCAACCTGAAGCAATATCCGGCCAACCTGAACAGCGAATCGCTGTTCGAGCCCGCCGAGCGCGAGGCCGTATCGCGCGCGCTGGATTGGGCGCGCGGCGAGAAAGCCCGCTACGCGCTGACCGGCGCCGTGGACGAGTGGCGCTACAAGGTCGGCGTGGATGGCGAGCCCGCGGTGGGCATCACGCTGCAAGTGATTGACGTGCAGTCCGGCAACGTGATCTGGAGCGCAGCGGGCAGCCGCACCGGCTGGAGCCGCGATGCCGTGTCGGCGGTGGCGCAGAAGCTGCTGCGCGAGCTGCTCTCGCCGCTGGGCCGGGGCTGATGAAGACCGAGTCGGCAAGTTCTGCGCAGTCGGCCGGCCGCCCCGGCGCCGATGCGCGCGCCCAGGGCGGGCGGAATGAGCGCCGGCGCAACGCGCAGGGCATTGGCGCCTCGACCTGGTACGGGCGCCTGATTGCTCCCGCTGTGTCGAGCCCGAGCGCCGTGCTCGAAACGCTGGGTGCTGCGGTGGCGGCCATCGGCATCGTGTGGCTGTTCGTGCCCGACAACCCGCTGCTGCTCGGCTACGGTTTTCCGTGGATGTGGCTGGTGCCGCTCATCCTGGCGCTGCGCTACGGCACGCTGCTCGGCGCACTTGCCGCGCTGGTCGTGCTGGGCGCCTGGGCCGTGTTCTACGGACAGACGGCCGCTGCCGCCAGCTTCCCGCGCATGTACTTTCTGGGCGGCCTGATGCTCGTGTTGATTGGGGGGCAGTACGGCGACATCTGGGGCGCGCGGTTGTCACGCGCCCGCACCGTCAATGGCTACCTGAACGACCGGTTGGCCGCGCTCACCAAAAACCACTTCCTGCTGCGCCTGTCGCACGAGCGCCTGGAGAACGACCTGCTGGCCAAGCCCACCACGCTGCGCGACACGCTTACGCAGCTGCGCAATATCGCGCTGGCCGCACGGGAGCACAGCAGCGCCGAGAACGCGCCTGACGTGGCGCAATTGCCCGGTGCCGAGCCGTTCCTGCAATGGACGGCGCAGGCCTGCCAGCTTGAAGTGGCCGCCATGGTGCGTGTGACAGGCAACCGCATCGATACCGAACCGGTGGCCCGCGTGGGCGCGCCGTTCGACATCGTTGCCGATGATCCGTTGATCCGCCATTGCATCGACACCCACACGCTGGGCCACCCGCAGGCGCCCGAGCTGCGCACGGAAGACAGCTCGCGCTACGTGGCGTGCGCGCCCGTGCTGTCGGGGGCGGACGAGTTGATCGGGCTGGTGGTCGTACACCAGATGCCGTTCCTCTCGCTGTCGTTCGAGAACCTGCAGTTCCTGCTCGTGCTGCTCGGCTACTACGCCGACGGCGTGCGCCACCTCACCGTCAGCTCGGAGATCCTCGATCTCGTGCCCGACGCGCCGTACGAGTTCGCGCTCGACCTCGGCCGGCTGGCGCGTCTGCATCGCGACACGGGTATCGACTCGTCGGTGGTGGCGCTCATCTTTGACAAGGACGAGGCCAGCGATGCGTTGTTCGAGAGCGTGGTGCGCAGCCGCCGCGCGCTGGATGTGGTGTGGCAGGCCAGCGGCAAGAGCCGCCGCGCCATCATCACGCTGATGCCGCTGTCGGGCGCCGGCGCCGTGTCGGCCTATCTGGTGCGCATTGAAGACAGCCTGCGCGCGCAGTTCGGCGTCGATTTCGAGGGCGGGCACATCACCGTGCAGACGCTGCACGTGACGGGCGAGCACCCCGGCGAGGCGCTGCAGCGCTTCCTCACGCGCTGTCATCTCGATGCATAGGGGCGCAAAGGCCATGCGGATCGATCATGTTTAAGCTCACGCTCGGCGGCATCTCGGCCCAGATTGCGGCAGTGGTGATGGCACTGCACGCCGGCAACAGCCTGGCGCTGCTGCTGTCGTGCCTGATGTTGCAGGGCACCGCCGCGGCGCTGATCGGCTTGGCTGCGTGGCGCTTGCTGCCGCGCCGTTATCGCGTGCCCTTTGTATGGACGTACGGCTACCTGACCGCGCTGTGCTTTTTCGTGCCGGTGGCGGGGTGCCTGCTGGTGCTCGGCAGCTTGCTGCTGGGTAAGCTCTTTCCCAAGCCCGAAGACGACAAGGACATCGCCGAGGTTGGCCTGCCGGTGTTCGTGGCGCACTTGATCTCGCGCGTGACGCACGGCGGCGGGGCGCGGCTGCGCGCGCAGCTCAGCAACGAGCGCGCCCCGGTGCAGAGCCGCATGACCGCGCTGGTGGCCATGCAGTCCATGCCCACGCGTACGGCCAGCCCCGTGCTGCGCGACCTGCTGGCTGATCCGGTGGACGACATCCGCCTGCTGGCCTACGGCATGCTCGACAACGCCGAAAAGGTGCTCACGCAAAAGATCCTGGCCGAGCTGCCGCGCCTGGAAGAAGCCACCACGCCCGAGGCCCGCTACGACATCAACAAGCGCCTGGCCGACCTGTACTGGGAACTGATCTACCAGAACCTGGTGCAGGGCGACGTGTACCGCTACACCGCCGAACAGGTCGAACGCTATGCCAGCGCGGCGCTCGACATCCAGCCCGACAACGCCGCGCTGTGGTACATGCGTGGCCGCCTTGCCCTGTCGCGCCGCGAGCCCGATGTGGCCGAATCTCACCTGCGCCGCGCTGAATCCCTCGGCTTCCCGCGTGACCGCCTGCTGCCGCCGCTGGCCGAAGCCTGCTACCTGCGCCGCGACTATGCCGGCGCCCGTGCGGCGCTGGCGCAGTTCTCCAGCCGGTCTCCGCTGCCGTTGCTGCGGCCGCTGTTGCGCTACTGGACATCATGAGCAACGACCAATTTCCGCGCGCCCAGTCTGCCGACGTCGCGCTGCTGCTTGAAGGGACCTTTCCCTATGTGAGCGGCGGGGTGTCGAGCTGGGTCAACCAGATGATCCGGGCGTTTCCGGATATCCGCTTTGCCGTCGTCTTCATCGGCAGCCGCCGGGAGGATTACGGCAAGCCCGTCTACGCCATTCCCGACAACGTGGTGCACCTGGAGTGCCACTACCTGTACGACTTTCCGCCGCCGCCGCTGGTGCAGGCCAGTGGTGGCGATGCCGCCGCGTTCGAGCGCTCGCGCAAGCTGCACGACGCGTTGCGCAATCCGGCAAACAAGGCAGAGACGGCCGAGTTGATCCGCGCGTCGATTGCCGACCTGCGCGACGATGGCCCGCTGGCCGAGGAGCAGTTCCTCTACAGCCACCGCGCGTGGGACATGATGACGGACTACTACCGGCGTTACTGCACCGACCCGTCGTTCACCGATTACTTCTGGACCGTGCGCATCATGCACAAGCCGTTGTGGCAGCTTGTGCGCATTGCGGAGAACCTCATCCCGGTGAAGGTGTTCCACACCATTTCGACCGGTTATGCGGGGTTCCTGGGCGCGCTGCTGCGCTACAGGCGCGGGCGGCCGCTGCTGGTATCGGAACACGGCATCTACACCAAGGAACGCAAGATCGACCTGTTCCAGAGCCAGTGGATTCGTGACAACCGCAGCATCTTCGAGAAGGACATCGCGCAGATCAGCTACTTCCGCGATCTGTGGGTGCGCTTTTTCGAGACCATGGGCCGGGTCTGCTACGACGCGGCCGAAGACATCGTCGCGCTGTACGAAGGCAACCGGCAGCGGCAGGTCATTGACGGCGCGCCGGCCGAGAAGACGCGCAGCATCCCGAATGGCATCAACCTGCCGCGCCTGGCCCCGCTGCGCGAGAAGCGGCAGGCCAGCGTGCCGCGCGTGATGTGCCTGATCGGCCGGGTGGTACCCATCAAGGACGTGAAGACCTTCATCCGCGCGATGCTGACCATCACGCGCGAGATGCCCGATGCGGAGGGCTGGATTGCCGGCCCGGAAGACGAAGATCCGGAATACGCGCAGGAATGCCACAGCCTGGCGGAGAGCCTCGGGCTGGGCGACCGCATCAAGTTCCTGGGCTTCCAGAAGATCGACGACATCCTGCCGAAAGTGGGCGTACTGGTGCTGAGTTCCATCAGCGAGGCGCTGCCGTTGGTAGTGCTGGAAGGGTTTGCCGCGGGCGTGCCGTCTGTCACGACGGATGTGGGTTCGTGCCGGCAGCTCCTGTTCGGCCTGGAGGGCGAAGACGCGGCATTGGGCGCGGCCGGTGCCGTGGTGCGCATTGCCGACCCGGCCGCCCTGGCCGCCGAAGTGCTGACGCTGCTGCGTGATGAAACGCGCTGGCATGCAGCACAGGCAGCCGGCATCGCGCGCGTCGAGCGCTACTACACGCAAGAGATGATGGTCGGCAGCTACCGCGAGCTTTATACGCGCCTGCAGACGTTGCCCGATCTGAGTACCGAGCACGGTGCCAATGCTGCCTCTGCCGCTGCGGCAGCCTGCCCGCACCTCGCCCAGCAGAACAAGCCACATGAGGGAGCCCGCTGATGGCCGGCATTGGTTTTGAGCTGCGCAAGATGCTCAAGCGCGACAGCCTGCTCGGGCTGCTGCGCGCCTATACCTACGCCGGCATCATCAGCTCGGGGCCGTGGATTCTCTCCATCGTCGGGATTCTGCTGATCGGTATCCTGAGCCTGCCGTTCGTGGTTCCGGGCTCGCTCATCACGCAGTTCCAGGTGTCGGTCACCTATCTGATTGCGGTCAGCCTGATCCTCACGGGGCCGCTGCAGTTGGCGTTCACGCGCTTTACGTCCGACCGCCTGTTCGAGAAGCGCGACGACCTGATCCTGCCCAACTACCACGCCGTGTCGCTCGTGATGACGCTGGTGGCGGGCGGATTGGGTCTGCTTGTCATCCTCTTTGCGTTCCCGCAGCAGTCGGCCATCTACCGGTTGCTGATGCTGGCCGGTTTCGTGGTCATGGCCAATATCTGGATCGCCGTGATCTTCCTGTCGGGCATGAAGCAGTACAAGGCGATCGTGTGGATCTTCCTGATCGGCTACACGCTCACCGTGCTGTTGGCGCTGCTGTTCAACCGGCTGGGGCTGGAAGGGCTGCTGGCGGGGTTCGTGACGGGGCAGCTTTGCCTGCTGATCGGCATGGCGGCGCTTATCTACCGCAACTTCAGCGGGCGGCGTTTCCTGTCGTTCGAGGTGTTCGACCGGCGATTCGCGTATCCGTCGCTCATGCTGATCGGGCTGCTGTACAACCTCGGCATCTGGCTCGATAAGTTCATGTTCTGGTATGCGCCGGGCACGGGCCAGCAGGTGATCGGCCCGCTGAACGCGTCGGTCATCTACGACATTCCGGTGTTTCTTGCATACCTCGGCATCATTCCCGGCATGGCCGTGTTCCTGGTGCGCATCGAGACGGACTTTGTCGAGTACTACGACGCGTTCTACGATGCCGTGCGCGGCGGCGCATCGCTCGAGCACATCGAAGACATGCGCAACACGATGGTGCAGACCATTCGCGCGGGCCTGTACGAGATCGTGAAGATCCAGGCCATGGCCGCGCTGGTGCTGTTCGCCGTGGGCGCCTCGGTGCTGCGCGCGCTGCAGATTTCCGAGCTGTACCTGCCGCTGCTGTACGTCGACACCATTGCCGCGAGCTTGCAGGTGGTGTTCCTGGGCGTGGTGAACATCTTCTTCTACCTCGACCGGCGCCGCGTGGTGCTGGCACTGACGGCGGCGTTTGTGGCCCTCAACGGCGTGCTGACCTGGATTACGTTGCAGCTCGGCCCGGCCTGGTATGGATACGGATTTGCCGTGTCGCTGCTGCTGGTGGTGATGGCCAGCCTGGTGATCCTCGATCGGAAGCTGGATCGGCTGGAGTACGAGACATTCATGTTGCAGTAAGGCTGGCTGACAGCCTCTGCCGCCGTCTGGAGCCAAGCCAGCGACGCATCAACCCCCGTGCATGACCCTTCAAGTCTCGCGCACCGCGCTCCAAGCGCCAGCCGCGAGGCTTTTTGCTTGGCGACTGCTGCTTTTTGCGGCAACACCATGACGCTTTTTGCCCGGTCATCGGGGCTTGGAGGCCGGCTCCCGGGGCTTCCTGCTCCACGGGTGAGGGTTCGCGCTCGGCACTCGGCGCTTTTTGCTCGAAGATTTTTAGCTCCGATCTCGACGGTCGGAGCTCTAAGCTCGGCGTCCCGAGCTTTTTACTCGACGGTTGGAGCTCTGAGCTGACGTTCTTTGGCAAGACAAAGAAAGTGAGTCGGCCCCGGCAGGGGATGAAACAGGGGATGGACCACCCAGTCCAAAAAAGCCCATAGCTCCACAACATCCCTCCCAACAACTCCGCATTTGCCCAACCCCCGCCGGGCTCCTTAAGCTGCACCGACATTCCAAAATACGCAGCTTCTTCATGCAAATCGCAGTAGTCGGCGCCGGCATCATCGGCATCAGCACGGCCTATGCGCTGGCTCAGGAAGGCCATCAGGTCACCCTGGTCGAGCGCCATCCGGGCCCGGGCGAGGGCACCAGTTACGCCAACGGCGGCCAGTTGAGCTACAGCTATGTGGCGCCGCTGGCCGGCCCCGGCGTGCTTTCGCACGTGCCCGGCTGGTTGCTGCGCGGCGATTCGCCGCTGCGGCTGAAGCCATCGCTGGACCCGGCGTTGCTGCGCTGGGGGCTGCGCTTCATCGCGGCCTGCAATCGTGACCGTGCCGACCGCACCACGCGCGAGCTGCTTGCGCTGTCGTTCTACAGCCGCGCACGCATGGAAGCGTTGCGGGAGGTGTCGCCGGATCTGGCGTTCAGCTTTGCGCGCCGCGGCAAGCTGGTGGTGCATCGCGAGGCTGCGGCGTTTGAATCGGCCCGCGCGCAGGTCGGCTATCAGGCGACGCTCGGCTGCGAGCAGCATGCATTGTCCGCCGACGAAACGGTGGCCCACGAGCCCGCGCTTGCCGGCGTGCGTGACCAGATTGTCGGCGCCATCTATACGCCCGACGAAGACGTGGCCGATTGCCACCAGCTTTGCGTCGGCTTGTTCAACCGGCTGCGCGCGATGCCGAACGTGATGCTGCGCTTCAATACCGGCGTTGACGCGTTGTGGACCGAAGGCCGCCGTGTGCGCGGTCTAGAACTGGCCGATGGCGAGCAGATTGCCGCCGATGCGGTGGTGATGGCAGCGGGCGTGACCAGCGCCAGGCTGCTCAGCCCGTTGCGCATCGACCCCGGGCTCTATCCGCTCAAGGGTTACAGCATCAGCCTGCCGCTGGGGGAGGGCGATGTTGCCCCGGTGATCAGCGTGACGGATGCCGCGCGCAAGATCGTCTACGCCCGCATTGGGCAGACGCTGCGTGTGGCGGGCATGGCGGATCTGGTGGGCTGGTCAACGGCGCTGGATACGCGCCGCGCCCAGACGTTGTATGACGAAACCCGCGCGCTGTTTCCGGGTGCCATGCGCGCCAATGACGCGGGTGCCGATGCGGCGCCGTGGGCTGGCATGCGGCCTGCAACGCCAACGGGCGTGCCCGTGATCGGTGCGTCGCCGGTGGAGGGACTGTGGTTGAACGTTGGTCACGGGGCGTTGGGCTTTACGCTGGCGCTCGGCAGCGCAGGCTTGTTGACCGACCTGATTGCCGGCCGCAAGCCCGCGATTTCCCCAGTGCCCTATGCGCTGGCCGCGTGACACAAGAACGAGATACGAGATTCAGAACGAGATTCAAAGACCAAGCGTGCAGGCTTGATGATGTGCCTCTGGCCCGCGCCCATTGGTAACCAAAGTAGTCTGGAGCGAACACACCCATAGGAGGGGAAGCATGAAGACCTTGCAATCGACCAAACGGATTCTGTGTGGCCTGACGCTGGCTGCGGCCGGTGCGCTGGCGGCGCTGTCGACCTGTGCGCAGGCGCAGTCAACCGATACGCTGGCCAAGATCAAGCAATCGGGCGTGATCTCGGTGGGCTATCGCGAGTCGTCGATTCCGTTCTCGTACCAGGCTGACGCGAACACCATCACCGGCTATTCGCAAGAAATCTCCAACATGATCGTTGCCGGCGTGGAAAAGGCAGTGGGCAAGAAGCTGCAGGTCAAGCTCACGCCGATCACGTCGCAGAACCGCATTTCGCTGCTGCAGAACGGGACGATCGATTTCGAGTGCGGCTCCACCACCAACAACCTCGAGCGCCAGAAGCAGGTCGCGTTCTCGAACAACATCTTCATCTACGGCATGTTGATGCTGGTGAAGAAGGACTCGGGCATCAAGGACTTTCCCGACCTGAAGGGCAAGACCGTGGTGACCACCGCCGGCACCACCGAAGACCGCATCCTGCAGAAGATGAACGGTGAAGCCAAGGACGCCGACAAGATGAACCTGATCCTCGCCAAGGATCACGGCCAGGCGTTCCTGACGCTGGAATCGGGCCGCGCCGTGGCGTTCGTGATGGACGAACCGCTGCTGTACGGCGAGCGCACCAAGGCCAAGAACCAGGCCGACTGGGTGGTCACCGGCACGCCGCTGCAGACCGAAACCTACGCCTGCATGATGCGCAAGGACGATCCGGCGTTCAAGAAAGTGGCCGACGACGTGATTGCCGATCTGATGAAATCGGGCAAGGCGAACGACTTGTACAAGAAGTGGTTCCTGTCGCCGATTCCGCCGAAGGGCCTGAACCTGAACTACCCGATGACGGCCGGCATGAAGGACTTGTACGCGCACCCGAACGACAAGGCCATTCAGTAAGCCGCGTCGCCGCGCATCAAAAAACAAACGGGGGACTGAATCCCCCGTTTTTTTCGCCTGCTGCCTGAAGGTTCAGGCGGGTTCGCTCCATGGCGAGCGGATGTCGGCCAGGAAGCGCTGCGCACGCGGGTGCTGCGGGCGCTGGAAGAAATCTTCGGGCGTGGCGCGTTCCAGCACCTGTCCCTGGTCCATGAACAGGACGCGGTCGGCCACCTCGCGGGCGAAACCCATTTCGTGCGTGACGCACACCATGGTCATGCCGTCACGGGCGAGGTCCTTCATGACCAGCAGCACCTCGTTCACCATCTCCGGGTCCAGCGCGGAGGTGGGCTCGTCGAACAGCATGACCGGCGGCTTCATGGCCAGGGCGCGCGCGATGGCCACGCGCTGTTGCTGGCCGCCCGACAGCTCGCCGGGGTAGGCGCCGGCCTTGTGCGGCAGGCCCACGCGTTCAAGCAGGCTCATCGCAAAGTCCTTGGCTTCCTGCGGCAGCATGCGCTTGAGCTGCACTGGTGCGAGCGTGCAGTTCTGCAGGACGGTCAGGTGCGGGAACAGGTTGAACTGCTGGAAGACGAAGCCGATGCCGCTGCGCAGCTCGTTCACGTTGACGCCGTGCGCGCGCACGTCTTGCCCATTGACGGTGATGCGGCCTTTCTGAATGGCTTCGAGCCGGTTCAGCGTGCGGATGAGCGTTGACTTGCCCGAGCCCGACGGCCCGCACACCACCACCACTTCGCCCTTGGCAACGGTTTCGTTGATGTCGACCAGCGCGTGGTAATCGCCGTACCACTTGTCGACGTGTTCGATCGTGATCATGTTCATGGTTTGGACGGGGCACGCGCGGCAAGGCGGCGCTCCAGGTAAAACGCCACGCGCGTCAGGCTAAAGCACATGATGAAGTAGCTGATGCCGAGCAGGCCGTACACCTCGGCAGACTTGACCATCACGGCGGTGCTGATCTGCCCGGCCACGAACGACACCTCGGGCAGGCTGATGATATAACCCAGCGAGGTTTCCTTGATGGTCGACACGAGCTGATTGACCAGCGAAGGCAGCATGTTGCGCAGCGCCTGCGGCAGGATCACGCGGCGCATCGCCTGCATGTACGACAGGCCGAGCGAGCGGGCACTCTCCATCTGCCCGCGCGGTAACCCCTGGATGCCCGCACGCACGATCTCCGCCAGATACGCGCCGTCGAAAATCACCAGCGCGGTCAACATGGTGCTGAACTGGTCCGTGCGCTGGCCAGTAACGGAGGGCAGCAGGAAATACGCCCAGAAGATCACCATCAGCAGCGGCGTACCGCGGACCACGTAGACGAGCGCCGTGGCCGGCCAGCGCAGCGCGGCAATCGGGCTGACGCGGCACAGGCCAAGGATGATGCCCGCCGGCAGCGCGAGCACAAGGCCGGCGGACGCCAGCAGGAATGTCAGCGCCAGACCGCCCAGCGGCCCATTCGGGTACTGGCCGATCAGGTAATAGATACCGTAGGTTTGGATGAGATCGAGCATGGCTACAGCGTTCGGACGGGGTAGCGATGCTGATACCAGGCGGAGAACACCGTGATCGCAATCGAGATGGTCAGATAGGCCGCGGTGGCAAACGCAAACGCCTCAAAGCCGCGAAAGGTGGCGGACTCGACCTGCTGCGCCTGGTACATCAATTCGGCCACGCCGATGACCATGGCGATGCTGGAGTTCTTCCACAGGTTCAACGTTTGGCTGACCAGCGGCGGGACGGTCACGCGCAGCGATTGCGGCAGCACCACCAGCCGCATGGCCTGCAGGAACGAGAGCCCGAGCGCGCGGCTGGCTTCAAGCTGTTCCTTCGGAATCGAGCGGATGCCGCTGCGGATGTCCTCCGCCATATATGCAGCCGTGTAGAGCACGAGCGCAATGACGGCGCTCGCGGCCTCGTAGTTCATGCTGTAGAGCCAGTCCCGGATGAACTCCGGCAGGATCTGCGGCGCGCCGAAATACCAGAACAGCATGTGGGCAAGCAGCGGCACGTTGCGGATGGCTTCGACATAGGTCTGGCCGATGCCGCGCAGTGGTGCAGCCGGCGCCAGGCGCAGCAGCGCGACCGTGATGGCAAGCGGCAGCGCCAGCACGAAGGCCAGTACGGAGAGCTTGATCGACAGGAAGAAACCGCTGACGAGCCACTGGTGATACTGCCCCGAGAGCAGCATCGACAAATCAAATTGGGGCATGGGAATTCACCGCCCGGACGCAGTTTAGATACCCGGTCCGGGCGGCCCGACCTGTAGCGATTAATCGATCTTGTCGGTAGAAATCTTGAAGGTGCGCTGCGGGAAGGCCATCTTGGTGTTCGGGCCAAACCACTTGTCGAACAGCTTTTGCGCCTCGCCGCTCTTTTCCATGCCGAGCAGCACGTCATCAACCTGCTTCTTGAAGGCCGGCTCGCCCTTGCGGATGCCCAGCGCCAGGTGTTCGGTCGACAGGTTTTGCGGCAGCAGCGCGTAATCCTTGGCTGCCGGGCCCATCTTGGCCATGTTGCCGATCAGGGTGGTTTCGTCGTTCACGTACGCGACGCCCTTGCCTTGCTGCAGGGCCAGCAGTGCCTGCGGGCTGTTGTCGAACGAGACAACGTCGGCGTTCTTGATGGTCTTGGCAATGTTGGCTTCCATGGTCGAACCCTTGACCGTCAGGAGCTTCTTGCCATCAAGCTGGGCGAGCGACGTGATGCCGCTGCTCTTCTTCACCATGGCTTTCTGGCCGGTGATGAACGTCGACACCGAGAAGTCGATCTGCGCCTCGCGCTCCTTGTTGTGCGTGAGCGAGGCGGCCAGCAGGTCCACGCGGCCTTGCTGCAGTTCGGGCAGGCGCGCCGCCACGGCCAGTTGCTTGAGCACGGGCTTGACGCCCAGGCTCTTGGCGATGGCGTCGCACATGTCGACGTCATAGCCGACGATCTCGCGGCTCATCGGGTCCTTCAGGAAGCTGAACGGCTCGTCGGTGCCGAGCACGCCGCAGACAAGTTCGCCCTTCTTCTTGATGTCGGAAACTTGATCAGCGTGCGCGGTGGTGGCGGCCAGGGTTGCTGCGGCCAGCATGGCGGCCCCTGCAAATTGCGTCAGACGTCGGCTTGTTTTCATCGGATTTCCTCTTTGACGACTTGGGTGGTGGACAGTGTGCGAATCAGAACCGCCCGCGAGCATACCGGCGTATGCGTCTTTTGCATGCGCGGACTTCGGATAACCATATGACGCCAGGTGAAACGCCCAACTATAGTCCATGCCGCAGCGGCACAGATGGCAGGTGGCAAGCAGGGCGGGGTGCGGTGCACAGGCGGGATGTGGGATGTGGGGGGGGCCGGGTTGCGCGCCCGCAGCCCGGTCAGGCTGGCGCAGCAAGGCAGGAGCCCGGCGGATGTTTTGTGAAATGAGACTTTGTCTGCCATTAATGACATGGCGGCCGACTGCGCTCCATCAGGGGATTCCCGGGGCAGAACGTGGGCTTAGAGCGCGCCGCAGATCGATTCGTTGATCGGCACGTCGCCCACGGTCTCGTGGTCGTTGCCGCGATAGCGGTAGACCAGGCTCAAGCCCAGCCGCGTGAGGATGCGCACGTCGCCGTTGTTGCAGATGTTCTTCTGCAGGATCGGAACGAAATTCAGCCGAAAGCCCTGCGATGCGGCCGAGTGCGCCGCGTAGTTGGTCAGCGTGATGACGAAGACGAGGTTCTTCTTCTGCGCCAGCGAGCATTGCGCCAGCGCGGTCTCTCGGTCGAGCGGGACGGGGGTGAAGCGGTTGATTTCGGCGCAGGCCTGGGCGAGGGCGCGGTCTGCATTGCGGGCAGGCCCCGTGAGGGCCGGTACGCCGGCAGCGGCCGTGCTGCGACCCGTCGCGGCGCCCACCAGCATGCGGGCCAGTGGCGTCAGTTCCTGCATGGCTGTCGCCAGGGGCGTCGATTGGGCCCATGCAAGGCTGGACAGCAACGGCAGGGCAAGCGCCAGGACGCAAGAAGCACGCGCCCGGCGATGGCGGCCTTTCACATCCAGACCGGTGTGAATGGCGGTGTGTTGAGTCACAGACATCCTCTTTGCCCACGGAGCCACAATTTTATTGAAAAAACTGTCGGGATGCGAGGCGCGAAGCGCACTGACGCTGGCTCTTTTAACTCAGCTCAGGTCCGTACGCGCACCATGGCCGAAATGCGCTCGGCAGCCTGCTGCAGCGGACCGAGAAACTGCTTCGTCATCTGTTTGCCGGAAGTTCGGTTGGCCTGGCCGCTGATGTTCATGGCAGCGATGATGTCGCCCGCCCGATTGCGGATCGGTGCCGACAGCGAAATCAGCCCTTCCTCAAGCTCCTGGTCGACCAGCGCCCAACCCTGTTGGCGCACGCCGGCAATGACTTCTTTCAATGCGTCGACGTCTGTAATGGTGCGCTGCGTGCGTGCGCGGCGGTCCGACTCGCGCAGCACAATGTCCAGCCGATCCTCGGGCAGACCCGACAGCAGCACGCGGCCCATCGACGTGCAGAACGCCGGCAGACGGCTGCCGACCGACAGGTTCAGCGCGATGATCTTCTGCGTGGGCACACGCAGGACGTAGACGATTTCCGTCCCATCCAGTACCGAGGCAGAGCAACTTTCGTGCACCGTCTGGACGAGCTCTTCCATCACCGGCTCGGCGAGGTTCCAGAACGGCATCGAGGTGAGGTAGGCGAACCCGAGGTCGAGGATCTTGGGCGTGAGGCGGAAGAGGCGGCCTTCAAAGCTGACATAGCCGAGGCTGACCAGCGTGAGCAGGATGCGGCGGGCGCCGGCACGGGTCAGGCCCGTCGCCTCGGCCACTTCAGAAAGCGTTTGCTCCCGGCGCTCGGCATTGAACGCGCGGATGACCGACAGCCCTCGTGCAAAGGACTGGACGTAGGAATCGCTGGGTTTTTCGGTGGGCAGTTCGGCAGCAGACATGCAAAGAAGGCAAAAGCGGTGCAGTGGCCTCAAGACTACTGACATTGCCTCGATTTCGCCACTCGAACAGTTGATCGGGATGCGTACGCCTTGACACGCTCGGGACGGGAGGCGTAGATTAGTTCTTGGATCGAACGTAGGTTCGTATAGCGAACAAATGAGCGAAAGCAAACGTGGGCCGGACAGCAAAGGCCTGTGTCGATCCAATCCTCAACAGGAGACTCGCAGGCCGCTCGGTTGCGGCTCGGCCATGTCCGGCCCCCCGCGATGCTCCGACCCGCGCCAGCCATCGAGAATGTGCGGCGCCCTTGCCGGAGAATGCACGTGATCAACAAGCTTTGTCCGTCTGTGGAGGCCGCCCTGGCCGATATCCCGGACGGTGCCACCATCATGATCGGCGGGTTCGGTACCGCCGGCATGCCCTCGGAACTCATCGACGGGCTGATCGCGCATGGCGCGCGTGAGCTGACCATCATCAATAACAACGCCGGCAATGGCGAGACGGGCCTGGCCGCACTGCTCAAGGCGCGCCGCGTACGCAAGATCGTCTGCTCGTTCCCGCGCCAGGCCGATTCGTATGTGTTCGATGCGCTCTACCGTGCCGGCGAGATCGAACTGGAGCTGGTGCCGCAAGGCAACCTGGCCGAGCGCATCCGCGCCGCAGGTGCCGGCATTGGCGGTTTTTTCTGCCCGACCGCCTACGGTACGCAATTGGCCGAAGGCAAGGAAACGCGCATCATCGACGGCAAGCCCTACGTGTTCGAGCTGCCGCTGACTGCCGACTACGCTCTCATCAAGGCCCTGCGCGCTGATCGCTGGGGCAACCTCGTCTATCGCAAGACCGCGCGCAACTTCGGGCCGGTGATGGCGATGGCGGCCAAGTGCACCATCGCGCAAGTCAGCGAGACGGTGGAGCTGGGCGAGCTGGATCCAGAGCACATCGTCACGCCGGGTATTTTTGTGAAGCGCGTAGTCCAGCTCGCCGCCGCCCAACCCGCCAAGGAGGCCGCATGAGCGCCGAAACTACCGCCAAGATCCAGCGCTGGACGCGCGATCAGATCGCTACGCGTGTGGCGCGCGATATTCCCGATGGTTCGGTCGTCAACCTGGGCATCGGCCTGCCGACGCTGGTGGCGAACCAACTGCCGGCCGATCGCGAAATCATTCTGCACACCGAGAACGGCCTGCTCGGCATGGGTCCCGCGCCTGCGCCCGGGCAAGAAGACGAGGACCTCATCAACGCCGGCAAGCAGCCGGTCACCATCAAGCCTGGTGCATCGTTCTTCCATCATGCTGATTCGTTTGCCATGATGCGGGGTGGCCATCTCGACTATTGCGTGCTCGGTGCCTTCCAGGTGTCGGCCACGGGTGACCTGGCCAACTGGCACACCGGAGCACCGGATGCCATCCCCGCCGTGGGCGGCGCGATGGACCTGGCTATCGGTGCCAAGCGCGTCTTCGTCATGATGGAGCACCAGACCAAGCAGGGCGAAAGCAAGATCGTGCCGTCGTGCACGTACCCGCTGACGGGCATCGGCTGTGTCGATACCATCTACACCGATCTTGCCGTGATCGACATCACGCCCGAGGGGCTGGTGGTGCGCGAGATGGCCGACGGCCTCGATTTCGATACGCTGCAGACGATGACGGCGGCGCCGTTGCGTCGTGCCTAGAACCATTGGAGACAGAACCATCATGACCGAAGCCTTTATCTGCGACGCCATCCGGACTCCCATCGGCCGATATGGCGGCAGCCTGTCCGCCGTGCGCGCCGATGACCTGGGCGCAGTGCCGCTCAAGGCGCTGATGGCGCGCAACCCGCAGGTCGACTGGTCGGCCATCGACGACCTGATCTTCGGCTGCGCCAATCAGGCGGGCGAAGACAATCGCAACGTGGCGCGCATGTCGTCGCTGCTGGCCGGGTTGCCGGACAGCGTTCCAGGTTCGACCATCAACCGCCTGTGCGGCTCGGGCATGGACGCCACCGGCACCGCTGCGCGCGCCATCCGCTCGGGTGAGACCGCGCTGATGATCGCGGGCGGCGTCGAGAGCATGAGCCGCGCGCCGTTCGTGATGGGCAAGGCGGCCAGCGCCTTCTCGCGCGATGCTGCCATCTACGACACGACCATCGGCTGGCGCTTCATCAACCCGCTCATGAAGGCGCAGTACGGCGTCGACTCGATGCCGGAGACTGCCGAGAACGTCGCCACCGACTACAACATCAACCGCGAAGATCAAGACCGCTTCGCGCTGCGCAGCCAGGCCAACGCGGCACGTGCGCAGGAAGACGGCACGCTTGCGCAGGAGATCACCGCGGTGACGATCCCGCAGAAGAAGGGCGATGCCATCGTTGTCAGCCGTGACGAGCATCCGCGCGCAACGACCATGGAAGCGCTCGCCAAGCTCAAGGGTGTGGTACGTCCGGACGGCACGGTGACGGCCGGCAATGCGTCCGGCGTGAACGATGGCGCGTGCGCGCTGCTCCTCGCCAATGAAGCGTCCGCCAAGCGCTTTGGCCTGACCCCGCGTGCGCGCATTGTTGGCATGGCCACCGCAGGCGTGCCGCCGCGCGTGATGGGCATTGGCCCGGCACCGGCGTCGCAGAAGCTGCTCAAGCAGCTCGGCTTGAGCATCGATCAGATGGATGTGATCGAGCTGAACGAGGCATTTGCCGCGCAGGGTCTAGCGGTGACGCGTCAACTGGGCCTGCGTGATGACGACCCGCGCGTCAACCCGAACGGCGGCGCCATCGCACTCGGCCACCCGCTCGGCATGAGCGGTGCGCGCCTGGTGACGACGGCGATGTATCAGTTGCAACGCACGGGCGGACGTTATGCGCTGTGCACGATGTGCATCGGCGTGGGCCAGGGCATTGCGCTGGTGATCGAACGCGTTTGAGTGCGACACGGCGATGACCAGCGGATTGCTCGATCGCGCCTTCTCCACGCCGGCCATGCTGGCGGTGTGGTCCGATGCGGCCACCGTGCGCGCAATGCTCGATGTGGAGGCCGCGCTCGCCCAGGCCGAGGGCGCGGTTGGCGTGATTCCGGCGCAAGCCGTCGCGCCGATCCGCGCGGTGTGCGCCAACGTAACGTTGGACTTGGATGCGCTGGGCGCCGCCGCTGCCAGCGCGGGCAACCTGGCGATCCCGCTAGTCAAGCAACTGACCGCCGCCGTCGCGCAGCACGATGAAAACGCCGCACGCTACGTGCATTGGGGGGCGACCAGCCAGGACATCATCGATACCGGTCTGATGCTGCAGTGGCGGCAATCGGCGGACCTGATCGAAGCGGATCTGCTGAGACTGGCGGACGCGCTTGCTGCGCTGGCGCAACGTCATCGCAATACGCCGATGGTGGCGCGCACGTGGTTGCAGCAAGCCCTGCCGACAACGTTCGGGCGCAAGGTTGCGGGCTGGCTGGAAGCGGTGCATCGCGCGCAGGATCGCTTTACCGCGCTGAGCGCGCATGTGCCTGCGTTGCAGTTTGGCGGGGCGGCAGGCACGCTTGCCAGCCTGGGCGAACACGCACGGGCCGTCGCTCAAACGCTGGCGCACGAGCTTGATCTGCCGCTGCCGGCGCTCTCGTGGCACGGCGAGCAGGATCGAATCGCCGAGATCGGCACGACGCTCGCGTTGCTGACCGGCACACTGGGCCACTTCGCGCGTGATCTCTCGTTGATGATGCAGACAGAGGTCAGCGAGGTTTCCGAGCCTTCCGGTGCAGGCAAGGGCGGTTCGTCCACCATGCCGCACAAGCGCAACCCGGTGGGCTGTGCGACGGTGTTGGCTGCGGCCACGCGCATGCCGGCTCTGGCGAGCACGCTGCTGTCTGCGCTGCCGCAGGAACATGAACGCGCGCTCGGCGGTTGGCAGGCGCAGTGGGCGACGTTGCGCGAGATGGCCTGCCTCGCGGCGGGCGCGCTCGATCGCATGCGCGACATCGTTGAAGGTTTGCAGGTCGACGCTGCTCGCATGCGCACGAATCTGGACCTTACGCACGGCCTGATCCTTGGTGAAGCCGTGATGCTGGCGCTGGGTGCGGATCTTGGGCGTCTGCAAGCGCACCATGTGGTCGAAGCTGCCAGCCGCCAAGCGGTACAAGAGAACAAGACGCTGCATGACGTACTGGCGCAAGACGCAGCGGTCCTTCGCATCTGGGGCGCGACCGCGCCGCAACGGTTGAGCGCGCTGCTCGATCCCACCCATTACCTTGGCGATGCGGGCGCCGCTGTTGACCGCGTGCTCGCAGAACACGCCCACCGCCACCCCTGAACACGTATTCCACGGAGACACCATGCCCTGGCTTGAACACGATAACGTCCGCTTGTATCACGAATTCGATGACGGCCCCGCCACGGGTAAGCCGGTGCTGGTGCTGTCGAATTCGCTCGGCACCAACCTCGGTATGTGGGAGCCGCAGCTCGACGCGTTGCGCCAGCATTTCCGCCTGCTGCGCTATGACCAGCGCGGCCACGGGCAATCGAGCGTGCCGGACGCGCCGTTTGGCGTCGCGCAACTCGGTGGTGATGTGCTCGCGCTGCTCGACCACTACAACATTGAGCTTGCGCTGTTCTGCGGTCTGTCGATGGGCGGGTTGACCGGCCTGTGGCTGGCCGCACATCACGGCGAGCGTTTCCCGCGCATGGTCGTGACGAATACCGCCGCGCTCATCGGCACGCAGCAAAGCTGGAATACGCGCATCGCACAGGTCGAGCAGGGCGGCATGGCGAGCATTACTGAAACGGTGCTCGAGCGCTGGTTCACGCAGGGCTACCGGGATGCCAACGCTAGCCGCGTCGACATCGTCAAGGCAATGTTGCTGTCCACGCCGGATGCCGGCTACAACGGCAACTGCGCAGCCATTCGCGATGCAGATTTGCGCGCGCAATTGCCGAACATCCGCGTGCCGATGCTGGTGATTGGCGGCACGCACGATATTTCCACGCCGGCTGCACAGACCAAGCTCATTGCCGACGGCGTGCCCGGCGCCCAGTACATCGAGCTTTCAGCCGGCCACCTCGCCAACTGGGAGCAAGCCGACGGCTACACCGAAGCGCTGGTCAGCTTCTTGACGACCGGCGTTGCGCGCGAGGTTGCCCATGGATGATCGCGAACGCTACGCCGCGGGCATGGAAGTGCGCCGCGCCGTGCTGGGCGATGCCCACGTCGACCGGGCCAACGCCGCGCAGACCGAGCTGACGGCTCCGTTTCAGGACCTCATCACGCGCTACGCCTGGGGTGAAATCTGGACACGCCCCGGCTTGCCGCGCCACACGCGCAGCCTGCTGACGATCGCCATGATGGTCGCCCTCGGCCGCGACGGCGAGTTGCGCCTGCACCTGCGCGCTGCCGCCAACAACGGCGTTACGCGCGACGAGATTCAGGAAACGCTGCTGCAGACCGCAATCTACTGCGGTGTGCCGGCGGCCAACCATGCGTTCCATCTGGCACAGACGGTGTTTGCCGAGATGGATGCGGAGAGCGCTGCGAAAAAGTAATACCGCCGTCTCCGGGGAGACGCCACGCAACACACCGGGCAAACCGGCCGCCGAGCTGGAAAAAAGCCCAAGGAGGAGACCCATGCTCAGCGCATTGGGTGTGTTGTTCGACGGGCTGGCCTACGGCAGCCTGCTGTTCCTGATCAGTATCGGGCTGTCGGTCACGATGGGCCTGATGAACTTCATCAACCTTGCGCACGGGGCGTTCGCCATGGCGGGCGGCTATGTGTGCGTGGTGCTGATGAACCGCCTCGGCGTGCCGTTTCTGGCGACGCTGCCCATCGCTTTCGTGGTCACCGCAATCATCGGCTTTGTGCTCGAATGCACGCTGTACCGGCGGCTCTATCGCGCGAGCCCGCTCGATCAGGTGCTGTTCTCCATTGCGCTCGTTTTCGTGGCGATGGCGGGTGCGACCTACGTGTGGGGGCCGTCGCAGCAACCCGTTGAGCTGCCGGAGATGCTGCGTGGGCAGTGGCGAGTGTTTGACAGTGGATTGGAAGTCGGGCGCTATCGCCTGTTCCTGATCGGGGTGGTGATTGCGCTGACGGCGCTGCTGGCATGGCTGATTGAGCGCACACGCTTTGGAGCGCAGGTGCGCGCGTCGGTGGATAACCAGCAGGCATCCGCAGGGCTGGGCATCAACGTAAGCCTGGTGTTCTCCGTAACGTTCGCGCTGGGTTCGGGGCTGGCAGGGCTGGGCGGGGGATTGGGCATCGATGTGCTCGGGCTCGATCCAGCCTTCCCGATCAAATACATGGTGTATTTCCTGCTGGTGGTGGCCGTCGGCGGTGCGGGTTCCATCAAGGGCACATTGCTGGCCGCGCTCGTGCTAGGCGTGTTCGACGTGGCGGGCAAGTACTACGTGCCGGACGTGGGCGCGTTCGTCATCTACGGGTTGATGGTCGTGCTGCTCGTGCTCTTCCCGGGCGGTTTGCTGGGGAGGCGCGCATGAGTGGGCTGCAGCAATTGAGGCGGTCTGCACGGCCTGTTGAGGGCTCTGCGGCGCATGGGTTGCCGCAAGCGCGTTGGTCGCCGTTTGAGATCGCGTTCTGGTGCGTGCCGATCGCGGTGTTCTTTCTTCTTCCGGATTACCTCGTCTTCGGCAGCCAGGTGTTGATCGTCGGGCTGTTTGCGTTGTCGCTCGACCTGGTGCTCGGCTATGCGGGCATCGTGTCGCTCGGACATGCAGGCTTCTTCGGGCTTGGCGCCTATACCGCCGGACTGCTCGCGGCACATGGCTGGGGTGAACCGCTCACCGGTCTGGCCGCGGGCGCTGTCGTCGCTGCGCTGGCCGGCTTCTGTGTGAGCTTTCTCGTCGTGCGCGGGCAGGATCTGACACGACTCATGGTCACGCTCGGCATCGGCCTGATGCTGTATGAAGCGGCCAACAAGATGGCGTTTCTCACGGGCGGTGTTGACGGCCTTTCCGGTGTGACGATGCACAAGCTGCTCGGCACATTTGAGTTCGATCTGGAGGGGCGCACGGCTTACTTGTATAGCTTGGTCGTGCTGTTTCTGGTGTTTGGAGGGTTGCGTCGCCTGGTGCGCTCGCCGTTCGGGTTGTCGCTGCGCGGCATTCAGCAGGGGCCGAAGCGCATGCCAGCCATCGGCGCGAATGTTCGCATGCGGCTGGTGGCCGCGTTCACCGTCAGCGCAGCGATTGCCGGTGTCGCAGGCGGGCTGCTCGCGCAGACCACGCAATTTGTCGGTCTGGATTCGCTGGGCTTCTCGCGCTCGGCAGAGTTGCTGATCATGCTCGTGCTGGGCGGTGCAGGCCGGTTGTACGGCGCGTTGATTGGCGCAGCGGTGTTCATGATTGCGCAGGACGTGTTGGCCGGCATCAATCCCGTCTACTGGCAGTTCTGGATCGGCCTGCTGCTGATGGTGATCGTGTTGTTTGCGCGGGGCGGCATTCTCGGTGGGCTGGAAACTGCGGTGTCTGCGGTCAGCGCGCGGCGCGCTCGCAAGGGAGGTGCTTCATGACTGCCCCCACGATCCATCCTCCGCCCACATTGAGCACGCGTGGCCTGTCCAGGCGCTGGGGCGGCTTTCACGCCAATTCCGATATCTCGCTGTCTTTTGCGCCCGGCGCGCGCCACGCGCTGATCGGGCCGAACGGCGCGGGCAAGACAACCTTCATCAATCTGCTCACCGGCACGCTCGCACCCACTGCGGGCCAAGTGCTGCTGGATGATGAAGACATCACCCGCCTGCCCGCACACCAGCGCGTCAAGCGCGGCATCACGCGCACTTTCCAGATCAACACGTTGTTTCCGGGATTGACGGTGCTGGAATCGGTGATGCTCGCCATCTTCGAGCGCACGGGCGCGTCGTGGCATTGGCATCGCACCGTTGCATCGCATAAGGACGCCCGCGACGAAGCGATGGCATTGCTGTGCCGCTTGCAACTCGGTGCCGACGCGCTGGCGCCCACGCATGCGTTGCCTTACGGCAAACAGCGCCTGGTGGAGATCGCCCTGGCGCTCGCGACGCACCCACGCATCCTGCTTCTCGACGAGCCTGCCGCCGGTATCCCAAGCGGACAAAGCACCGAACTGTTCGAGGTCATCGCCAGCCTGCCGCGCGACATCACGATCCTCTTCATCGAGCACGACATGAACCTTGTCTTCCGCTTTGCCGAGCGGATCACCGTGCTGCTGGCCGGCCGCGTGCTGACTGAAGGCACGCCGCAGGAGATCGCGGCCGACCCGCGTGTGCGCGAGGTCTACCTCGGGGAGGTTGAGCATGCGTGAACTGTTGTCGCTCGAAAATGTGACCGCCGGCTACGGCAATGCTGTCGTGCTGGACGATGTGTCGTTCGCCCTCGAAGCAGGCGGCAGCCTTGCGCTGCTGGGCCGCAATGGTGTCGGCAAGACCACGCTGCTCGCCACGCTGATGGGCTTCACGCGCCTGCACTGCGGGCGTATCCGCTGGCTGGGCGTGGATATCGCCAAGGTGCCGCCACACCGGCGTGCCCGCGCAGGGCTCGGCTGGGTGCCGCAGGAGCGGTGGATGTTTCCGTCGCTGACGGTGGAAGAGCATCTGTCAGCCGTGGCGCGACCCGGGGCCTGGGATGTGGCGCGCGTCTACAAGACGTTTCCGCGCCTTCAAGAGCGGCGCCGCAATCTCGGCAATCAGCTCTCAGGCGGCGAGCAGCAGATGGTCGCCATCGCTCGCGCGCTGATGACGAATCCCGCACTGCTGCTGTTGGATGAACCGATGGAAGGCCTCGCACCGATCATCGTGCAGGAGCTTGGCCGCGCTATCCGCGCGCTCGTTGAGGAGGGGGGTATGGCGGTGATCCTGGTGGAGCAGCATGCGCGTCTGGCGCTGCAGCTCACGCAGCGTGCGCTGGTGCTCGATCGAGGCCGCGTCGTGCACGCATCAGCCAGCGCCGATCTGCTGGCCGATGCGCCGTTACTGCAACGGCTCGTGGCTGTTGCGTAGTGCTTACTTGCCGGGATCCTTCACGTCGGCAAACTTGTCGAACTCGACGTTGTACAGCTCGTTGCCGACCTTTTCCACCTTGCGGATGTAGACCGTTTGCACCACATCACGCGTGGCCGGGTCGATGGTGATCGGCCCGCGCGGGCTGTCGATCTTCATGCCCTTGAAGGCGGCCATGGCCTTCTCCCCGTCGATCTTGCCGCCGAGCTTGTTGATCACGTTGTAGATCGCGCCGATGCCGTCATACGCGGCCACTGCCATGAAGTTCGGGCGGCCCGCGCCCGGATTGGCCTCCGCAAAGGCTTTCAGGAAGGTCTTGTTCTGCGGCGAGTCGTGCGCGGCGGAGTAATGGAACGACGTGATGACACCCAGCGTCGCGTCGCCCATGGCCGGGAGCACGTGGTCGTCGGTCAGGTCGCCCGTTGCGATGACCTTGATGCCGGCCTGCGCCAATCCGCGCTCGCGGAAACCCTTCATGAATGCCACGCCTTGCTCGCCGGCCGGCAGGAAGACGAACACGGCTTGCGGCTTGGCATCTTTCACGCGTTGGATGAACGGCGCGAATTCAGGATTGCGCAGTGGCACGCGCACGGCTTCCACGACCTGGCCCCCGCCGGCGGTGAACGTTTGTTTAAATGCGTTCTCCGCATCGATGCCGGGTGCGTAATCGGCAACCACAGTGGCCACCTGCTTGATGCCGTTCTTCAGGGCCCACGAGGCGATCGGTGTGGAGATCTGCGGCAGCGTCATCGACACACGCGTCACATAGTCCGACTTGGTGGTGATCGACGACGATGCGGCATTGAAGATCACCATCGGTTTTTTGGCTTGCTGCGCGATGGGCGCCACCGCCAGTGCTTCCGGCGTGAGGCCAAAGCCCGCAAGGAAATCCACCTTGTCGCGTACCACCAGCTCCTGCGCAAGGCGCTTGGCGACGTCCGGCACGGGGCCAGTCGTGTCCTTCACGATGATCTGCACCTGCCGCCCACCGGCGGTCGTGCCGTGCAGCCTCTGATACGCCTTGATGCCGTCTTCCATCTGCTTGCCATAGTCGGCAAAGGGGCCGGAGAAGGGGGCGATCAGGCCAATCTTGATCGGCTCGTCCGCAAAGGCGGGCAGGCCGGTCATCAGCGTACCGGCAACGACAGTCAGCAGCACACGACGTCTCATGAAGGTCTCCAAAGGTTGATCGGCAAGCGTGAGCCGAAAAAACACAGTGGCGTCGCCTGCGCGTGCCGACGATCCTAAAGGCTCTGTGTTCGCATTGCAATCGAGTGTTCGGATTGTGAACACTTAAGCCGGGTCGGTTACTTCGTGTTCTTGCGTTTGGCGGGTCGATGGCCGGGTTCGCGCCATTCATCCGCCTCATCGTTGAACAGCGACGACACGAGGGTCCGGAGCCACTGACTGCGCGCGTCATTGTGAAACTTGCGATGCCAGTGCTGCTTGAGATCGAAGCTCGGCAGCTCCAGCGGCGGCTCCATCACGCAGATGTTGGCGTGCGATTGCATGAACGACAGGCCTACCGCGTGCGGCACCGTCGCAATCAAATCCGTGCGCGCGAGGATGAACGGAATGCTCATGAAATGCGGCGTGAGCAGAGCAGGTGTCCGTCGGATGCGTTTGCGTTCCAGAAAGCGTTCATACAGTTCCTGGCTGCGCCCCTCAGCGCGCACCACGGCGTGGCCATATTCCAGAAACTGCGCCATCGATAGCTTCGTGTTGCCGCCGCACGTGACGGGATGGTCGGCCCGCACGATGCACGTGAAGTAATGCGTAAACAACCGCTGCTGGAAAAAGTTGTTCTTCTTCAGGTCGGGGAAGTAACCGACCGCCAGGTCAAGCGAACCGGTTTCCAGCGCGCGTTCGAGCTGGGCCGGCGGCAGCGACACGGATTGCACCGACGCCCGCGGCGCGTGCCGTGCCATCGCTTCGACAATGCGCGGCAGAAAGACCATCTCGCCTACGTCGGACAACGAGATCGAGAACGTGTGCGTGGTGGTGGCCGGATCGAACGCGTCGGTCTCAAGAATGCCTTCCTGCACACGGGCCAGCACGTCGCGCGCCGCTGGAATGAGCGCCAGCGCCCGTGGCGTCGGCTCCATGCCGCGCGAGGTGCGCACGAACAGCGGGTCGTCGAATGCCGCGCGCAGCTTGCCCAGCGCCGTGCTCACGCCCGGCTGGCTCATGCCGAGTTGTTGCGCGGCCATGCTCACGCTGCGCGCGTCGTGCAGCGCGAGCAGAATCGGCAACAAGTTCAGATCGAAGTTGGGCACGGTGGACATGGCAATCAAACTATCTGAATTAGCGATAAAGTTTATCGCCAATATTGCATTGTGCGATATCAAGATGCGCGTAAACAATGGTTGCCACAACGATTCCAAATCCATCCGGAGACAACCATCATGCGCACCCAGGTCGCCATCATTGGCGCAGGTCCGGCAGGCCTTTTGCTCGGACAGCTTCTGCACCGCAACGGCATCGACGCCGTCATCCTCGAAACCAAGAGCCGCGCGTACGTGGAAGAGCGCATCCGCGCCGGCGTGTTGGAGCAAGGCACGGTCGACGTGCTCAACGAAGCGGGCGTGGGCGAGCGCATGAGGCGCGAGGGGCTTGTGCACCACGGTATCGACCTGCTGTTTGGTGGCAAGCGCCATCGCATCGACCTGACGGCGATGTCGGGCGGCCGCTCGATCACGGTCTATGGGCAGCACGAGGTGGTGAAGGATCTGATTGCCGCACGTGTGGAGCAAGGCGCGCCGCTGTTGTTCGATGTGAGCGAGGTGTCGGTGCACGATATTGAGTCGGCCACGCCTTCGGTGCAGTTCGTCCACGACGGCGTGCCGCAGACATTGCAATGCGATTACATCGCCGGATGCGATGGCTTTCACGGCATCTGCAGGCAGGCGATTCCCGCGCAGCGGCAAGCGGTGTTCGAACGTGTCTATCCGTTTGCGTGGCTTGGCATCCTGGCGGAAGCCGAACCGGCGGCGGAAGAGCTGATCTACGCAAATCATGATCGCGGCTTTGCGCTGTTCAGCATGCGCTCTCCCAAGATCACGCGGCTTTACCTGCAATGCAAGCCGGACGAGAACCTCGCTGAATGGTCGGATGCGCGCATCTGGGACGAACTGCACACGCGCCTGGAAACCAACGACGGCTGGCGGCTGAAGGAAGGCCCGATCCTGCAGAAGAGCGTCACGCCGATGCGCAGCTTTGTCTGCGAGACGATGCAGTACGGGCGCCTGTTCCTGGCGGGCGACGCTGCGCACATCGTGCCGCCTACCGGCGCGAAAGGCATGAACCTCGCCGTTGCCGACGTGCGCGTCCTAGCCCAGGCGCTCACGGCACGCTACAAGCAGAACGACACCACCCAGCTTGCAGGCTACGCCGAGCGCTGCCTGCAACGCGTCTGGCGCGCGGAGCATTTCTCGTGGTGGATGACGTCGATGCTGCATCGCTTTGACGACCACACGCCGTTCATGCAGAAGCTGCAGCGCGCCGAGCTGGACTACGTAACCAGTTCGGCGGCCGGCGCTCGCGTGCTGGCCGAAAACTACGTCGGCTTGCCGTTTGTCGACGCCCCCGCCGGCGCGTCGTTGAGCATCGTCAGTAATTCCAGGGCGGCGTAGTGGTCGGCTTGGACAGCGCGATGCGGGAGACCAGCGGGTGAAAGCCTTGCCGGCGCGACGCCGTGTAGACCTTCTGCGCGTTGGCGGTCTGCAACGCATAGTCGATCGTAAAGACAGGCACGTTGCCGGCGCAGTATTTCTGCAACTGGTCGATGGTCCATTGCGTGTCATCGGCACTCGCTGCCCTGTCGCCGCCGGAGGCGCTGCCCCACGCGGCGCCCGAGCTGCCGCCAAACCATGTGTCTTCCTGCGAGATGCCATCGATCGTTGCCAGCAGCGTTGATCCACCACCGTCGTCAAACAACGAGGATGCGTTCTGCTGGATCACTGCAAACTGCGGGTTGATGGCGCGACCCGCCGCTCGGATCTTGGCGATGAAATCGACCATGGCCTGGGCCGGATCGATGCCTGCTACCTGGGCTGCGGCCGCCACAGAAGGCTCGGCGTACGCCTCGACCCAATCCAGATAGACGCCATCGAACCCCTCGCGCGCCAGTTGTGCGACGGCGCCGTTCGGCCCAAGCCAGAGCGCTTGCCAGCGGGGGTCCCAGAACGCGACGGGGTAGTCGCCGGCCCAGCCATCGGGGTCGGCCTTGATGATGAAGTCTGGTGTGCCTGGTCCGTTCGCTGTGGGCGCCTTCCAGCTTGATGTCCAATAGGTGCGGAAGTCTTCGGCTTCGCCAATGTCGATGTAGGCGAGCACCTTGCGCGTCGAGCCGTCAGGCTTGGTGCGCAGGCGCGCCACCATGTCGACGGTGTTGAAGTCCTCCAAACCTTTGACGGTGTTGTTGGCTTCGATCACCATCATGTCGTATGGCTGCGCGTCGAGTGCATCGATCTGCGCGCTGGTGGTCATGCCCTGCAGTTGATACATCCACGTCTGCACGCCTGCCAGTGGCGAGGTGCCGTTGGCTCCGCAAGCCGG